>JAHFUF010000358.1 GCA_023265235.1 Blastocatellia bacterium | reverse complement strand
TCTATGCCAATTATGCTAACACTGTTTTTGCTAGTTTTTGTTGGCCAATGGTCTAATTTTTTATGGCAGTATATTACTAATACGCCAGATTCAGCTTATCGGACGCTACCAGTAGGTTTAGCTTTGTTTAAAGGTCAATATGATATTCGGTGGGAACAAATGATGGCAGGAGCTTGTTTTTCAATTATTCCTATAACAATTTTGTTTGTAATTGCACAAAAATTCTTTGTTCAAGGCATGACAAGTGGTGGAGTAAAAGAATAAAAATTTTTGTATTAAAAGATCTACTATGAAATTCAATATTTTAACAAAGCTTTTTTCTATAAACACAAAGCTTTTATGTTTGTTTTTTATTGCTTTATTACTAGTAATAAGTATTAGTAATATTGCTTGTCAGTCTGCTTTGACTCCTACAGCCAATAGTTTAACCCTTTGGGTAACTTATAACCCTCAGGAATATGAAGTATTTAAAGAAATTGCTGAAGATTTTCAGAAAGACTATTTAAAGAAAAACGGAAAAGCTTTACACCTTAATCTTCAGCGTATTCCTTATGATGGGCTAATGCCAAGACTAAAATATGCTTGTTTAGCTGGTGCTACCCCAGATATTTGTCGAGTTGATAATGCTTGGCCATTAACTTTGGCTTATGGTAAATCACTAATAGCACTTGATAGTCTGCCTAACTTTAAATCAACTATTGATGAGCTAGCACAAGAATATGTACCTGCTGCAATAGACTCCAATATTATTGATATTAAAACAGATAGTGGAACTTGGGAAAAACATCTTTATGGCATTCCTGACCAAACAAACTGTGTAGCTCTTTTTTGGAACAAAGAATTATTTAGACAATCAGCTACAGAATTACGTAAGGTAGGACTTGATCCTGAGCGTGCTCCGCGTGATTGGGATGAGTTTGTTAAATATGCCCAAATTTTAACGATTAAAGAAAACAAACAATATGGTTTTGGAATGTTTAATTCCCTTTGGTGGTCAATGCCTTTTTTCAACACTTTTGGGGCACAATTTGTTAGAAAAGATTCAAATGGTAAATATATTTGTACTTTGGATGAGCCAGCCGCACAACAAGCTTTACAGTTTATGACAGACCTTTATAAAAAATATGGTGTTGAAGCAGGAGCTTGGCGTACAGGATCAATTAATCCTGAACAAGGATTCTTAAATGGTAAATATGCAATGATACTGTCTGGCCCTTGGAACCTAAAGCGTTTTTCCAATATTGATTTTGGTGTTAGTTTAGTACCTGCTGGCCCAGCAGGTACTAGCTCTAATGTAGGCGGACAAAACCTTGTTATTTTCCGAACTTGTAAAAATCCAGAAGCAGCATTAGATTTTTTGCGCTATTTTTCATCTGAAGAAATACAAGTACGCTGGTCAGAACTGCTAGGACAAATTCCTGTTAATATTCGTGCTTTTGATAAAGTTGACACTTCACAACGACCACAATTAGCAGTTTTTATGCAGCAACTAAAAACTGCTCGGCCAAGTCCTAAAATTCCTCGCATGGATGTAGTAGAAGAAAAAATCATGGGGCCAGCCCTACAATTAGCTATGCAAGGAGACAAAAGCGTAGAGCAAGCACTAAAAGATTCAGCAAAGGAAATCAACAAAGATTTTTTATCACTTATAAATAAATAAACCTAAGGCTAATAAAAAGGCTGGCTCAAATAATAAACTTAAGCCAGCTTTTTTATTTTGCAAATGCCATTGTGGTTTAACTAACTCCTGATCTTACGCAGCAAATATTTAATGCCATTGTCCAAGATGCTGACATTAAAAGCTTTTGGGAAGACTACAAAGCTAGAATGGAGGAAACAAAGAATGAATAGAGCTTCTAGACCATATAGAGAACTTTTAATAGAAAGTCTAAAAGACCCAGAACAAGCAGTAGCTTATCTTAATGCCGCTTTAGAAGATGATGAACAGGAGAAGGAAACAGAAAATTACACATTATTTTTAATGGCATTAAGGAATGTTGCCGAAGCTTGGGGATTTGCTCATCTAGCTAACATTAGCGACTTAGACCATAGTGGTATTTACAAAATGCTTTCCCAAAAAGGTAATCCTAGAATTTCTAGTCTTAAATCTTTACTTGACTCTATGGGGTTGCGTTTAGCCATTGCACTGAAAAATGACAAAGCCGCTTAAATTAGATAAGCATGGAAGTTGTGTTACAAAAGAATTGCCAATAGCTTTGTAACCCATTCAACAGACAGTTAAAATTTATCTGCCAACTTTCTTGTAACACGACCATTGAATGGGGCTGTTCCCACACATTCCCATTCAGTTCAATACTTTACACTAGCTACGTAACTTTAGTAACTCAATTTTTTTAGAACAATATAACCAGCAGCAGGAATATTGACACGAGTATTTCCACCATTAAGCGTTGCACCAAAATTGCCAAAATTGCTGCCCCCATAACGTGAAGCATCGCTATTTAATACCTCTTTCCATTGTCCTGGAGGTAATGGCATTTGGTAGCCTTCTAAATTCTTGTGGTTAAGACTAGCAACTACAATATATTCCTCATTGCCATCTTTACGAGAAAATGCCATCACAGAACTATCATTATGAGTATAAACATTATTTACTTGTGAATCAGCTTCAAAGGCTGAACTAGAGGAGCGTAAAGCAATTGCATCTTTATAAAACTCAAACATTTGACGGCGAGAAATATTATTCATTGTTAAGGTGCGTTCTTCTGGTTTCATTGCAGCTAAATCATTAAAGACTTGGCGATCAGTAGCAGATAGGTTTACAAAATTTGAGTCTTTTGCACGGGCTTCTGGTGACATATCAAAGAGCTTTGTATAAACCTGACGTTGATTGTCATTAAAAGTAAGCTTGCTCCAATCCCAATTTTTACCTACTGATTGCCAATCCCAGCCAGCATCCCAAGTAGAAGGAACTCCCCATTTGAAACTATTAGCGGCCATTGTTTCATCACCTTGGAAGAACATTGGAACACCTGGTGATGCTAGTCCTATACCAGCAGCAAAACGTGCAGCATTACGTGCCCATTGTGAAGGCATTTGTCCACCTCCTTGAGCATCAGCAGTATCAATGGTTCGTTCTGCATTACCTACTTCATCATGATTAGAAATAACTGTTACAGCATTTGCCCAGCTATCTAAACCACGAGGATTGGTAAGCATTCCTATAAACTTATCCATATCAGTACGTTGATTATTAGCCGCTTGTTGGATAATACCTGGGTTGCTATTGTCACGAACTAAGCGATGTTGGAATTCTGTATACCATTGAGCATCAAACCCACCACCTGTACCATCTGCTTTAGCAGGACGGGTAATAGAAGGATCATAATCAAATTGTTCAGCAGCAATAAATGTATCTGGTTTAAGAAAATGGAGTTGACGGTTCATTTCTCTCATCATATTCCAACCAGCCTCACCACCAGCCGCTTTCATTGGTTCAGTAAAGTCAAAACGTAGTCCATCAAAATGAAACTCTTCTAATTGAGCTACAGCATGATCAACAAAGAGTTGTTTTACTTTAGGATTATTATAGGCAGGCATTGCACCCCAAGGTGTGTCTTTTTGTTCAAATTTAGTAGGATCTTTTGACCAATTAAAATAAGGATTTTCCTTACCATCAATATTCCATAAAGTGTTATAGTCACCACCTACGTGATTATAAACTACGTCATTAACGATATTAAAGCCTTTGGAATGAGCCATATCAATCAGGAGTTTAAGTGCTTCTGTGCCTGATATATATTTACCATTATCATCTGTAAAACCATAAGAACTTTCTACTGCAAGGCTGTTTGCTCCCATATAACCCCAATCGCGATTGCCTTCTACTTCATTAGCAGGAAGCATTTCTAAAGTATTGACCCCAAGGCTCTTAAAGTAATCTAGCTTATTCATTACATCTTCAAAAGTAGAGCGATTAGCATTATCTCCTTGACCAAAAAAACTACCTGTATGGAATTGGTAGACTACCCATTTATTATGATCTTTTTCACGAGGGGCATTATCATTTTTCCAATCGTGGGAAGTGTCAGCAATAACTGCACCTCGAAATGAACGCCCGCTTTCCTTACTAATAGTATTATCCCACTTGTCATTAAAGGCTGTAGCCCGTAGTTCAGCAGTAGTTAGCCTGCCATTATTATTAGTATCACCTACTAAACCTAGTTGTCCGTTTGGTTTACGTTCATAAGCTTGAAATTCATAACGCAATCCAACCATTTTATCCAAGTTATTAACTACTGTTGACCAACTACCAGCTTGATTGGTCATCTTAATACGACCATTAGCATCAATATTATTAAGCCATAGGTTATTAGCTTTGCCACCATTCATTTTATCAATCAAAGTAGAATCAAATTGTCCTAAGCGAGCGACTAGCTCATTTTTAGTCAATTGATGACCATTAGCATCTTTTAATACTAAATAAGCAGTTTCAATATTAGGTTGATCATCTATTTCAAAGCTAACTAATTCGCTACGAGAAGCAGCAGAAGCTTGTTGGCGAGCAGTATTGGAAACTTCTGAATCAGAGCCTTCAATTTGTGACTTAAAGCGTTGATAAACTTCAGGATCCATATAGAATTGATTAACTTGTTCACCCTTATTACTTACATAAGTTCTTCCAACACCCATTTGTTCACCTTGCATTTGGCGAGCATATGGGTCAGTACGTTCTACAATTTTACCGCCTGAGTCTGTAACTTGATAGTTATAAGCTTTACCCTCCATTGTCTTCCAACCATTACGCACCGAGGCAGTCCAATTCCCTTCACTGTCTTTATTCATAGGTACAAGCTTAGCACGACCATTTTGGTCAAAAACTTTGACATTGACATTTTTAGCATCTGGTGCCCAAAACTTGAAATTAATATCAATGCCATTTTTATGCGCACCCATTTCATGATAAGTTGTAGGGGAATAAGTAACTTGTTTAGTATTTTCATTTAAAGAAAACCTAAGATTGCCTTCACCCATTACTGCCCATTGACCTTTACCTGCTGGCCCATCAGCAACTACACCCCATTCCCAATTGTGTTGTTGGCCATCATCAACCAATTCTACTGTTGCTGACCATTTTCCATTACCTAAAGAAGTCATTTGGACAGCATCACCTTTTCCCCATGTTGGATCAAAACTTCCAGTGTTTTTATTCCAACTACCCTTTAATTGTAGATTAGTAAGGGCTTTGTGCGCACCTGCATCATAAGTAAAAGTCACTTTACGCTTAGTAGGAATAGACATAGTAAGATTATCAGTCGCGCTAACAGATTTTATTTGGCTTAATGAATTAGCTTCTAGAGAGCCTACTAGCAAATCTGTTGTTTTAACAATTAGCCTATCTTCGATTTGATTACGTAAAAAAGCTCCTTTCATGCTGTTGCGTCGTGAGCGCAGAGGTTGAGGAGAAGTAAACACAGGTTGAGGGTTAGTTGAAATATTATCAATGGCTTTATTGTTTTCTGTAGCAGCAGGTTTTGTAGTTTCTAACTTGGTTTGCTCAACATTTGTTACGTTATTATTGTTTCCAATACGGTTTGACATTATTACTCCTTACTACTTTACTTAACTATGGGAAAATTTTGTTGGTTGTTGTTTTGAAAATCAATTTATCGGCAAATAAATAGCTTTGTTGCGGTAAATATAAATACTAATAGTTAAAGCTAGCCCGTTTTTGCTACTGACATTTCTGACGAGTTTCTGACTAGGATTTTACGTGATATTTTGTAGCTTGGATGAGTCTATTCCCAATATTTGCTAAGACATAGTTAAATAACGTACCTAGACTTACACTAATAAATCAC
>JAHFUF010000016.1 GCA_023265235.1 Blastocatellia bacterium | reverse complement strand
TATACTATCTCTGTTTTACTCATAGCGCAATGCTTCAACAGGATCAATATAAGCGGCCTTAATTGCTGGCCAAAGCCCTGCTATCAACCCAATTGCTAAAGAAAGAGAAAACCCTAGAATCATTGCCCAGGTTGGTACATAACTAGGTAAAAGAACATTCAGTATTAAGCTGACAATTTGACCTACAATGATTCCTAATACTCCTCCTAACCCTGTTAACATCATAGCTTCAATCAAAAATTGAATAATAATATTGCGACGACGTGCGCCTATAGCACGACGAATTCCTATTTCGCGAGTACGTTCTGTGACGGATACTAACATTATATTCATTACTCCTACGCCACCCACTAACAAGCCAAAACCAGAGATAGGAACTACAATTAATGCCATTACTGCAGTAATAGATTGGAATTGTTCAATGATTGAACTAGAAGTGTTGATTTCAAAATTATCAGAAGCATTAATTGGTACTTTACGCCGTCGCCGAAGTAATTCAGAAATATCTTCTTTCATTTTTTCAAATTGACCAGGTCTAGCACGAGCAGAAACAACATGCTCTTCTTGTGTTGGATAAAAGGTATGGAAAACGTTGTAAGGGATTAATACTAGACTGTCTTCAAAACGATCTTCGCCAAAACTTGCTTTAGTCTTTTCCATTACCCCTATTACCCGAAACTTTTCTCCACGAATGTCTATTTCTTTATCCAAAGGATCAACATTAATAAATAGGCTGCTGGCAATATTACTACCAATAATACAAACATGAGCACGTCGCTCATCTTCAGTTGGAGTAAGAAAACGACCTTCTTTTAATAAATAACCTCTTGAATCTAAATAAGATGCCCAAACTCCACGTAGATTAGGTTGTTGGACTTGTTGAGAGCGATATTTAATTACTGGAGGCAAGTCATTAGGAAAAGTTGAAACTGATGCAGCAAATACGCTAGGTAATTCTCTAATTGCTGCGCCATCGTCTTTGGTTAAGGGCTTACGCTTACGTTCTTCTTCGCTAGGATCACCAAAACGAGGGCCAAACTTAAAACGAGCTACATAGACCGTGTTAGTCCCAAATTCTTCTACAATTTGAGCAACGCGCTGGTTCATACCAGTTAAAATAGAAGAAACAGCAATAACTGTTGTAGTTGCAACAATTATACCTAGAATTGTTAATCCTGAGCGAAACTTATTGCTAAGTAGGGTTGAGATAGAAAGTTTAAGAACTTCAATAATTTCAAGACTTTTCATAATTTTCTCTAATAATAAAAATATAAAAATTATTCTTGGCGAAGCGCGACAATAGGGTCAAGTTTAGCTGCTTTCCAAGCAGGATAAATACCAAAAATTATTCCTACTGATGTTGAGGTCGAAAGTGCCATTATCACAGCAGAAATAGGCATAGACATTGGTAGAGGTGTAAATAGAGGGATTACTTTTGTTAATCCATAGGCAATAACCAGACCTAGAAACCCTCCTGCGGCGGACATCATTACTGACTCGGCTAAAAATTGCCATAAAATATCACGTCGTTTTGCTCCTAAAGATTTTCTTACTCCAATTTCACGAGTACGCTCAGTAACAGATACTAGCATGATATTCATAATTACAATTCCACCTACTACTAAGGAAATAGCGGCAATTCCTACAGCAACAGCACCTAAGACTTCGGTGATTTGAGTAAAGAAAGTTCGGAAAGAATCTGCTGAACGCATGCCAAAATCATCTTTGTCATTAAACTTCAAATGGTGTCTAGCTCTTAGAATTAGTCTAGCTTGGTCTTGGACTTGTTCTAGAGGGACATTACTACGAGCACGAACATGAATATTAATAGAATCACGAGAACCATAAATTTTTTGATATGTTGAAATAGGGATAACTACATACAGATCTTGAGGCTGACCAAAGGCTGAACCAATTTCTTTAGCAACACCAATAACTTGAAAAGGCAGATTGTTGATTTTGATTTCTTTACCTATAGGATCAATACTAGGGTAGAGTTTTTTTGCAATATCTGAGCCGATAAAACACACGTTTCTATGATGTTCTACATCGATTTGGTTAACATAGCGGCCTGTGTCAACTTGTTTGGTGTCGATGTAAGACATATTAGCCGTTGCTCCCATCAACCCAATTCCCTTTAAGAAAAAATTATTATATTTTACTTCTGCTCCGCCATAGACCATTGCCCCAACATCTTCAGCATCAGGAGAGGCTTCTTTAATCGCAATTAAATCCTCTAGGTCAAGGTCTTTATTACGTTTTACTGCATCTAGATAATCTTTGAAATTAGTAATTAGACCAAATTTATCAATAACAAAAGTGTTTGACCCTAGATCTTCTACTTTAGTAGTTACATAAACAGTTGCACCTTCGATTAAAGACATTACTCCTACGACTGCAACAATACCTATAATGATACCAATTAATGTTAAAAAAGTACGTAACTTATGAGACCTGAGTGAGCTAGCAGCCATTCGCAAGGCTTCCCAAAAGTGCATAATATTATTCCTTGGTTGGTTTGAAACAGAAAATGTTGTTTGGTGAATTTGTACTGTTGACCTAAACGCAGTATAGAAAATCAAAGTTCCGCATTTATGGCTTTTCTTAAGTGTAGCAGTTGCAATATATATTGATCGCAACTTTCTAAATTAGTTTTTTGCTTTAAGGAATAACAATATTGCATATTTCAGAATTTGATTACAATTTACCTACAGAATTAATTGCTCAACAACCTGCTTTAGAACGTGATGGTTCACGTATGATGGTGGTGGAAAGACAAAAAAACTCTTTTTATAATAGCGAGTTTGCCAGCTTTGCTAGTTTGTTAAGAGAAAATGACTGTTTAGTGTTAAATGATACAAAGGTTTTTCCTGCTCGCTTAAAAGGTCAACGAGCAGGGTTTTCTGCCCAAGTTGAGGTTTTTCTAATCCGTCGCTTAGAGGAAAATAGAGACATTTGGGAGGCTCTAGTTAAACCAGGGCGTGCCTTGCGTATAGGTTCAGAAGCCATTTTTGGCAAAAGCGAGTTAATTGCTAAAATAAAAGATTCTCTTCCTAATGGTCGCCGGATGGTAGAATTTACTAGCCAAACAAAAGAAACTGTGGACAAATTGATTGATAGACTAGGGTTAACTCCTTTGCCTCCTTATATAAAACGTGATTCACCTGATGAGTTAAGGCTTGATGATATGCGCTATCAAACTGTTTATGCTCAAGCACGAGGGGCGGTTGCTGCTCCTACCGCAGGACTACATTTTACTCCTAAAATACTTGCCCAACTTGAGTTACAAGGAATAAAAATAGCTAAAATTACTCATCATGTCGGATATGGAACTTTTCAACCTGTTCGGGTAGATGATATTACTCTACACTCAATTGAAGCAGAACAAGCAATTATTTCTGAAAGTTCAGCAAATATTATTAATAAAGCACGAGCAAACAAGGGTAGAGTAATTGCTATTGGGACAACTACAACACGCGCTTTAGAAACAGCCGCTAATGAGTTAGGAAAAGTGCTTGCTGGTCAATATGTTACAGAACTTTTTATTTATCCAGGTTATAAATTTAAGATAACTGATGGTTTATTAACAAATTTTCACTTACCAAAATCGTCACTTTTAATGTTAGTATCAGCTTTTGCTGGTCATAAGCTAGTGATGTCAGCCTACAAAGGGGCAGTAGAAGCCAAATACAAGTTTTACAGTTATGGGGATTGTATGTTTTTATACTAGTAATTTTAAGGAGAGCAAATTATGTCACAGCCAACTAATAATATTACTTCCATACTAAAAGAAGCGAGGATTTTTCCTCCTAGTAGCGAGTTTAGCCAAAAAGCACATATTAAAAGTATGGCAGAGTACGAGGAAATATACCAAAGAGCCGCTACAGACCCAGAAGGCTTTTGGGCAGAAATTGCTAGTGAGTTAGAATGGTTTTCTCCTTGGGAAAAAGTTTTGGATTGGCAACTTCCTTTTGCTAAGTGGTTTGTTGGAGGAAAAATAAATATCTCTCATAACTGTTTAGATCGTCACTTAAAGACTTGGAGGAAAAATAAAGCAGCAATTATTTGGGAAGGTGAACCTGGTGAAAGTCGTATATTAACCTATCAAGCGTTACATCGCGAAGTTTGTCGTTTTGCTAATGCCTTAAAAAGTCATGGAATAGAAAAAGGCGACCGTGTAGCTATTTATATGCCAATGATACCAGAGCTAGCTATTGCAATGCTTGCTTGTGCTCGAATTGGTGCTACACATAGCGTAGTTTTTGGTGGTTTTTCTGCAAATGCATTAAAGGATCGTATTAATGATGCTCAAGCAAAAGCTGTAATTACGGCAGATGGTGGTTATCGTCGTGGCCAAGAACTTCCGCTTAAACCTGCTGTTGATGAGGCTCTAGAGGATTGCCCTAGTATTAAACAGGTGTTTGTTTATCGCCGCACTAATAACCAGTTTATTACCATGAAAGAGGGGCGCGATCATTGGTGGCATGATGTGGTGGCAAATGTTTCAGACGAATGTCCAGCAGAACAACTTGATTCTGAGCATCCGCTTTTTATTCTTTATACTTCTGGCACTACTGGAAAACCAAAAGGGATAATGCATACTACTGGAGGGTATTCTGTTAGTACTTATATTACAAATAAGTGGGTATTTGACTTAAAAGAAGAAGACACTTATTGGTGTACAGCAGATATTGGCTGGGTAACAGGGCATAGCTATATTGTTTACGGTCCACTTGCTAATGGCGCAACTACAGTAATGTATGAAGGTGCTCCTAATTGGCCACATCCAGACAGGTTCTGGAGTTTAATTGACAAATACCAAGTTAGTATTTTTTATACTGCTCCAACTGCAATTAGAGCTTTTATTAAATGGGGCGAAGAATGGCCTAAGCGTCATTCTTTAGCTAGTTTACGGCTTTTAGGTACAGTAGGAGAACCTATAAACCCTGAAGCTTGGATTTGGTATAACAAAGTAATTGGCAAAGAGCGTTGCCCAATAGTTGATACTTGGTGGCAGACAGAAACGGGCGCGATTATGATAACTCCTTTACCTGGTGCAACCCCTACTGTGCCAGGCTCAGCAACACGTCCTTTCCCAGGGGTTATTATGGATGTTGTGACTAAAAAAGGTGAATCTGTGCCTGATAATGTTGGAGGATATTTGGTAATCAAAAAACCTTGGCCATCAATGCTACGCACAATTTATGGAGATGATGAAAGATATAAACAACAATATTGGAGTGAGATACCAGGTTTTTATTTTGCTGGTGATGGTGCTAGACGTGATGAGCGAGGGTATTTTTGGATTATGGGTCGTGTAGATGATGTACTTAATGTTTCTGGACATAGACTTAGTACAATGGAAATAGAAAGTGCTTTGGTTAGTCATCCAACTGTAGCAGAAGCCGCAGCCGTTGGTCGCCCTGATCCGCTTAAAGGTGAGGCTGTAGCGGTTTTTGTTACTTTAGAAGGTGGTCGCAAAGGTTCAGAAGAGCTTAAACAAGAGCTACGCGAACATGTGGCAAAAGAAATTGGCGCGCTAGCTAAACCAGATGATATTCGTTTTACTGACGCTTTGCCAAAAACCCGTAGTGGTAAGATTATGAGGCGGTTGCTTAGAGAAATTGCTGCTGGTAGTGAAACAGTTGGAGACACTACGACGCTAGAAGATATTTCCATACTAGCAAAACTACGTGAGGATGAGGAATAGAAAAGTAGTAATGCTCCTAGGCAATGTAAATGTTAAATCAAATCGTACTGAATAAAGATTAATTATAGTAAGTTTATGCAAATCTTAGTTTGTAGGAGGCCATTTCTGTGCTCCATGTAAGACTCGTAAAATTTCTATATTCTGTTGCTGAATTCTATAAACAATAAGATAGGAAGTGCCAACAACAACTAGTTCTCTAGTGCCTTGAACTCTGCCAAGCCTTCCCATAGCGGGTTGTTTGGAAAGATTGGAGATGGCAGAGCGAATCTTTCTTACAATATTTCTAGCTTTCTCGGGGCTATTTTCTGCAATGTAGTCAGCAACACCCGCAAGATTATCAATGGCACTATCCACCCATTTGATCTTCATTCTTTATCCCATTTGTCAAAGAAATTCTTTACTTTTTCATCATTAGCAAACTTACCTTCATCAGCTTCAGCTATTGCTTTTTTAATTTCTTCTACTTGCCATTTATGTACTTCTAAATAAGCATCTACAGCCTCATTTATGATATAAGAACGATCCCTATCTAGGCTTTGGGCTATTGTATCTAGGGCAACTCTTTTACCTTCATCAAGCCTGAAAGCTATTGTTTCTTTTGCCATTTTATTGTTTCCTTTTTATAAAAACGTATACAACACTTTACATTATAATGTCTCATATGACAATGCATACTAATATAATGCAAAAAAGATTTTTAATTTCAATAAGAATCAAAGGCTTTTATCGA
Source organism: Blastocatellia bacterium (assembly GCA_023265235.1). Classification (GTDB taxonomy): domain Bacteria; phylum Acidobacteriota; class Blastocatellia; order Chloracidobacteriales; family JADJPF01; genus JADJPF01. The sequence continues at coordinate 13,954 of JAHFUF010000016.1, read as the reverse complement.
GGCATATTACTTTGGCTTACGAGATATTTACTAGCCTTCAGGGTTATTTTTAGAAATAAACGCTACTCTAATTAATGATTTACCTTTTGCTTGTGGGCTAATTTTGCGCACTTGCACATAAATTTTATAGAGAGGTTCATCTAAGTCATAGAGTCTAAATTCTCTTGGCATAGTTAGGGAAATGTGGAGTAAGTCATCAATATCGACTTGGTGGCCTAAAAGAAAAGAAGCATCCATTTTTCCTAATTGGAGTGTTTCAGAGTTTTCTAGGAAATTACCAGAAATAGTATTAATACCATTAATTTGAATTGGGTAGCGAGTTGCTATTTCACGAGACACATTTGTTTTACCAAGTAGTTCAATTCGCTTTTTGGGTAAAAGTTCATCATCTGCATAAGGGTCAAAAGTACTTATATGTTTTACTTCTGTAGTCAAATTCATGTTTTTTTCTCGTTTACTCGCCAGTCCATCACCTTCAAATCTAGCTAAAATAATAGTAATGTTATCTTCACCACCACGTTGTTTGGCTAAAGTAACCATATGAGTAGAGGCAACCTCAGGAGAATAATTAATAGAATACATAACTAGTTCCTGAGCCGACAGTTTATTAGACAAACCATCACTACAAAGAAGTAAATAGTCGTTTTGTTCTAGATTTATAGTTGAAATTGCTACTTGTATAGATTCAGCATTACCAATAGCTTGTAAAATTACATTGCTACGGCTATGTTTATTTACTTCGCTGGTATCTACTACTCCTTTTGAAGCTAGTACTCCTGCTAGAGTTTGATCCATAGTAAGTTGTTTAATACGATGACCTCGGATAATATAGGCACGAGAATCACCTACAGTAGCAATATAGGCTTTGTTTTGCTCTATAACAGCAGCAGTAAGAGTGGCTTTCATCCACTGTTGTTTGGGGTTTTTAACATTTTCTGACCAAACAGTATGATTAGCCTGTTCTACTGCGGCAGTTAAACGATCATAAGCAGATATATTAACATTCATAGACATTAATGCGTCTTTTATTGATAAGACAGATAATTCACTAGCAAGTTCTCCTAGTTGAGAACCTCCTACACCATCAGAGACAACTAAAAGTAAAGAATTATCTAATACTGATTTTTCAACTCTAGAGTTATCAGCTAAACTTTTGCCTTTTTTTAGATCTGTCAATAGAAAACTATCTTCGTTATTACTACGAACTATACCAGTATCACTAATAGCACAAATGGATGTAATTATATATCCACTACTCATGAATTTCTCCTAGGAGCAAATTCTTGCATACTCTTTATGCAAAACAAGATAAGCTGTTTAATAATTAATTGAAATCTTATATTTTATATTTTAGGCTTAGGATCTAGCCCGCAGACTATCATAAATACTTTGTATTATAGAAGCAAGTAATGTCCCAACCATATAGAGGGCAAATATTCCTAATGAGATAATAAAAGCACTACCTAATAGAAAAGATACAACTGCAAAAATAATTGCTAAGGGGATTATTTTCAACATACCAGACAATATAGTTAAAGCCAATGCACCTACCATTAATATAAAACTATAAGCGACAAATTTAGAAGCAAATTGTTGAAATGATTTAACCTCATTAATAGGTGTAATACCTGGAGGATTATAGGTAGCATTTATTGGTATTGGTACATTACAGCAACGACGACAAGTTTCTGTATCTGAGTCAAATTGGTCTGACATATGACAGATGTCGCAACGTGTAGCAGGGTTCTTTTTTCGGATGACAATTTGGTTACTAGACATTTTTGACCCCAGTCCCCAAAGTTTATCTTTTGGGCTACTGGATTATAGATTTTTATTCTAAATACGTCGAGAATTAACAATAGGAATAAAAGTAAAAATTTATTAAATTCTCTTAACTTGGAATCATCACTGCTTTCTTATAGTGGTGAATGCTTATGTAGATAGACTTTCACAAGGCTAAGGCTATGTTAGATTTGCCAAAAAAGAAATTACTTTTGTCCTAATCAGGGTATGGCAGAAAAATTACTCAAATAGAATTTGAGCAAAACTATCAAGTTTTTGGATATAACTACAGTGGTTTTAAACTAATTATTATTATTTTGCTAAGTCACTAATAATATATTCTGTAAGTTCTGGAATTGATTTAGAAGCAGTATCTTTAATATTTTTGGTTAATAAAATTTTATCATTGGAGGTTATAATTTTAATAATATTGTCGTCTTTTTTAATTGTAATATCAGCTGGACTAGAGGCTTGTTCATTAGTGTTAAATAGAGTATATCCAAAATTTCTAAGCTTTATTTTAATAGCTTCTTTGAGGCGTTTATCCTGTTCAGTATCACCAAAACTTCCTAAATAAATTGTTTTTACATTGGATAAACTATTTATTTTTTCCTTATTTGCTCCTCTAATAATAGTATCTGGAGGAGGGGGGATATAAATATTATTGTGTGCTATTTTTTCGTTTTCTAAATCGTTATTTAATCGAGGGTTATTATTATTTTCTTTATTAGTTTTATCTGGATTTTGTTTAATTTTATTTGGTAATTGATTATTATTGTCGGGCTTATTATTTGTGTCAATTGTTGAGCTAGTAGGCGCAGGAGTTGGCTCTATATTTGGAGTTGTCGTGAATTTTATTATTGGTGATATATCTTTGGAAACTAAAGGAACAGAAATTTGTTTTTTAGAAAACTGATAGTATAAAACCCCTCCTATAGCAACTAGTAGTACTATTGTGCCCAAAGCATATTGAGAGGTAAAGTTACTAGGCAGATAGTCTAATAGATCTTTCCAGTGATTATTTTTTAGCTTTCGCCAAAATATTTGATAACGATTATGCTTTTTGTATGCAAGCATCACATTTTTTTCTACCCAATCAGGAGGAGTCTCCGTTGGTGGAAGGGCAAATTTAGCCACTTCTACTAGCTGTGGGTCTAAAACTTTAAGCTCAACTAACCCCTTCTCATCATTAGAGAGGGTTTCTTTGCTTTTATCTTTTGGGTATTTTTTTGAAGACATATAATTTCCCCTTAAAACTATCTATCAAACCACTTTCTTAGAGGATCCAGTATAGGAAGTAATGCTTTTCTAGCTCTACTAAGCCTGCTTTTTATTGTTCCTTCACTAACCCCTAAAAAATTACTTAGTTCCTCTATGCTCAGGTCAAACTCTATATAAACCTTAAATGTTTCCTTAAAAGGAGAATCTAATTGGTCAATAGCATTATTTATAATTTCTTTAACTTGTGTTTCATTAATACTTTCATCTATTCTAGGCTTATAACTTAAGATAATTTCTTTAACTTCTTTAACTTCTTTTTCTTGTGTAGCATCAAGACTGATTAGAGCTTTGCGGGTTTTTAGTTGATTTCTTATTTGATTATTAGCAACTGTTAATAACCAGGATTTTAACCCATTATTAGACTCTAACTTAAACTTGCCAATAGACTTACTAAATATGATAAATGTTTCTTGAGTAATATCGTCTTCTTGTTGTCTGGGTAAATTATAAACCGTAAGCATTTTTGAAACAAAACTTTTAACCGTTGCTGCATAATTCCTATATATTTGACTAAATGCTTGTTCATTTCCAGTAGCAGCTTCTTCAAGAAGGAGTTTCTCTTTTTCAAAATCAAACTGAGGTGGCATTTTACTCTCTATATAATAATGTAGTTGAAACGGAAAAAGGTTCCCCAAAACAATGTTTTCTTGGAAAATTTATAAATATATTTCTAAGAATAAGTTATGACTTTTAGGACTATTAATAAGTCTTTAGCTTTAATTACTTTAGTTTATCCATTAGCATTATATAAGAGAATACCTTATCAACAAATAGCTTCTTGAGTTTTAGAGACAATCAACAATTTATTGTTCTTAAAATTTTGCAAAACCTGCAAAAGTATTAATTTTTTGGGAACCTATTTTTTACTTCATTACATTAGTTATATAGAAGCTAAAAAATCTAAGATTAGAAAATATACAAATACATTTATTACTTCAAAACAATCAGTCATTTAACAATCAAATACAATCAATCCAGTCTCTTAATCTCTATTTTGAGCTAATTGTGTTTTGTTAAATAAGTGCAGTTAAACGTTATGAAATAATAAACAACCAAATACTATTCAAATAGTTAAGCTCAATAACCTTAAAACATCACAAAGCCAAATTACTTTGGTTTGTTTTCTTAGGTATAGTAATAGTATTATTTGTGAAATACGTATAATTTATTAGTATAAATATTTAATGAAGATATCGTTAGTGATATAAATTAATAAAATTTTTACCTGAAAGTATAACTATAAGGAGCAACTATGGAACATTGTTTACAAAGCTATATGGGATTTACAGATAATTACAGTTGGCCACAGGTGCCCATAAGAGAGTTAACAGATTTAGAGTTGATAGATGCCTATATTTCAACGAGGCAAGAAACACTCTGGCAAGAGTTCTACCGCAGATTTGATGTTCATATTAGAGTTTATATAAAGAAAAGTTTAAGGTCTTATGAGAGTACTATATTTTTGACTCAAACAGACTCTTTCTCATTAAAAGAAGACTTAGTACAAGAAATCTACTTAAAATTGCTAAGAAATGATTGTCAAGTATTAAAAAACTTTAATGGGAAAAACAATTGTTTTCATGCATACTTACATAAAATCACAACCACTACGGTAATAGACCATTTTCGCCAATATAAACGACAAAAACGTCAAGCACAGATTCTTCCTTTAGAGGTTTTCTTTGAAGAAAAACATATTCCTATAGTAAATAAAAAATCAAGCTATATGTATTCAGACTTAGCTTTTGAAACTGTGTTTGAACTCAAAGATATAGTAAATAAAGCTTTAATGAGTTGCCAAAACAAACAGAATAAAAAAATATTTCTACTTTTTGTTATTTTAGGATTGACTAGCCCAGAAATTACCCAAGAGCAAGGATTGAATGTAGGTAAAAGCACTGTTGAATCTGTTGTCAGAAAAGTTAGAAAAGAAATAAAACGATTGTTTACAATAAACTAGAATAAAAATCACCTCAGTTTTTAGGTGTCGTTGTATGAATTTTTAGGCTAATTAGGTTGGCGCTGAGATACTAGACGCTTAGCCATATTACGTAAAACGTCTGGCACGCCTTTGTCTTTGACTAAATGTTTTAAATCTTTTAACTGTAAACGATTAATGTAATTCATTGTGAATGTTAGTGGTGTACGAGGGTTAAGCGTTAAGTTATGAATTATGGCATAGTTACTAGTCCACCCTCGATTCATACACATTATTCTTAGCACTTCTTCATTAATACCTTTGATTTTAGAATATTTTTCTATTTCAGCGTCATTAACTTTAGGGTTTTTAACTACACCCGAAGATACCATTTTATTTGAATCGCGAATTAGAATTCCTCGTATAGTGCGATCGCCTTTAAGTGCTAGGAAAATACGTGTTTTGGCTGATGCCTTAGCGATAACTTGATAAACAGATAGTTGTTCACTACTAATTATTTCACCTTCCTCTGCCATTTCTGTTAACAAACGTTGCAATTCTGCCTCTGGATCAAAGTTAGATGAGTCATTGTCGTCTACTTTAATACCCATATCTTTTTCAAATTGTGCGAGAACATTTTGAAATTCATCTAAAGAAATATCTGTTCCTAAGACTTTAGCAATTTGAGCACGAGCTTTTTGTTCTTCAGCAATACGTGCTGCACCTAGTTCTTTGTCAAAAAACTCGGTTTTTACTTCGCGAGCACGGCGTTCTGCTTCAGGGGTGCGATAGGGATTAGCTAAAATGGCTTCCAAAATCGCTGGATGTTGGATTAGTCGTTGTTGGTTAATTGTAATTGCTTCTAGTAACGAACCGTTGGTATTATACCCAGCAACTTTAACTATAGCTTCATTTGATGTAGATTTATTTAAGATAATTGCTTCAAGAAGTTGATAAGAAGACTGTGGCCAAACAGCTAAAAACTCTAGTAGCTCTGGTGGAGAGTTTGGGTTTTGTGCAATTTGAAAGAGTGGTTTAGCATCAAGAGTACTTAAAGTTGTTTCTGCTGCAACTCGAACATCTTCTTCTGGGTCTTGGCGAAGGAGAATCAAAACTTGCAAAGATTCCTCTTGTGTTAATGGTAACATCCCTCGTGCAGCAGCAAGTCTACCAGGTTTAGGAGCATTGCCAGATTTAATCACATCAACTATTGGATTAGACATAAGCTTAATATCACCTTCTAGTTGCAGAGTTTATTACTTTTTAGGGTTTAATGTTTTAATAGGTTAGCCACAGAAAATTTTGTTTTCTGTGGCTAACCTATTGTCAGTTAATGCTTAAGAGCTATTACGCGCCACAGCACTTTTTGTATTTCTTTCCAGAACCACAAGGGCATTCGTCATTGCGTCCTACTTTAGGATCAGCATTTACTATAGGTTTCTGGCTATCATCATTTTCATCTGTTTCTCTTGTTACAGAAGGCGCAATAGCTTTAGTAAAAGTAATATTCATTGGTTGAGACTTACGGCCTATAGAGGGTAAAGCAATTGACTGTTGTGATGCTGGGGCTTGTGATACTCCTGAAGTAACAGGAGTAACATTTTTTTCTTCAACAGGTTTTGCTTCTTCACGAACAAATTTTAGGTGGAAGAGGATACGAATAGACTCTTCATCAATATGCTCTATCATAGCGTCAAAAAGTTTTTTAGTAGAACGTTTATATTCTACTAACGGATCTTTTTGTCCATAACCAACCAGCCCAATGCCTTGTTTTAAGTGATCAACATTAAGTAAGTGGTCTTTCCATTGTTGATCAATTACTTCTAGCATTATCATTCTTTCGTAATGACGAATGAAATCAGGGGTTGCTACGTTTTCCTTTTCTACATACATTTCGCGAATCATTGGCCAAACGTTAGTTCTAAGTTCATGGTTGGTTAAATCCTCGAGTTTTCTGCCTTCTATTTCTAGTACTTCAAAAGCAAAAAGCTCGTTCATTTTTACTCTTAGACCATCATAATTCCAGTCTTCTAACCCACCATCAGCAGGAATTAGATCATCAACCATATCTTCAAAGAAATCTTCAGCAATGTTAATAAACTCACGAGTTTTTTGATTTTCCAATAGTTCGCGACGTAGCTTATAAATAGTTTCACGCTGTTTATTCATTACATCATCATATTCAAGCAAATGCTTACGAATAGAGAAGTTATGGCCTTCAACAGATTTTTGTGCTGCTTCAATTCGCTTGCTAACAATACCGCTTTCAATTGCTACGCCCTTTTCCATTCCGATTCTTAGCATAAAATCTTTAATTTTATCCCCACCAAAGATACGCATTAAGTCATCTTCTAGGGAGAGGTAGAAGCGAGAAGACCCTGGATCGCCTTGACGACCAGCACGACCACGTAATTGGTTGTCAATGCGACGCGACTCATGGCGTTCTGTGCCCAGGATATGAAGTCCTCCTAAACCTACTACTTCAACATGTTCAGCTTCAGTGACTTTTTTTGCTTGGATAAGTTCTTGGCTAAATTGTTCTTCAGTAGCCAGATCAGGATTAATTTCTTTCTTTTTCAAAAGCTCTTTTGCAAGTGCTTCAGGGTTTCCACCAAGTAAAATGTCTGTACCACGCCCAGCCATATTAGTAGCAATTGTTACTGCAGCTTTACGACCAGCTTGAGCGATAATATCAGCTTCACGCGCGGCGTTTTCTGGTTTGGCGTTTAAGACATTGTGTGGAATATTAGCTGCTTTTAATTGTTTAGAGAGGTTTTCAGAGCTATTTACTGATACTGTACCAACAAGTGCTGGCTGACCTTTTTGATGAATTTCTTTGATTTCTTCAACTACTGCTTCCCATTTTTCTTCTGCTGTTCTAAATACTACGTCAGAAAAATCTTTACGTATCATCGATCTATGGGTAGGAATAATAACAACATCTAAATTATAGATCTTACCAAGTTCTGCGGCTTCTGTTTCTGCTGTTCCTGTCATTCCAGCGAGTTTTTTATACATACGAAAATAATTTTGTAGTGTTATAGTGGCCAAGGTCTGGTTTTCACGTTCAACTTTAACACCTTCTTTAGCTTCAACAGCTTGATGCAAGCCATCTGACCAACGACGACCTGGCATAACACGTCCTGTAAATTCATCAACAATAATTACTTGATCATCTTTAACAATATAATGTTTATCGCGGAAATATAAAGTATGTGCTTTTAAGGCTTGGTTAACACAGTGAAGTAGTTCGATATTTTCAGGGTCAAATAGGTTTTCACAATTAAGGAATTTTTCGGCTTTATCAACACCAACTTCACTAAGAGCCGCAGTATGGGCTTTTTCGTCGATTTGGAAATCTTCTTCTTTTATAAGCTTTGGAATCAGTCCATTAGCAATCTTGTATTTTTCTGTAGAATCTTCTGAAGCTCCTGAAATGATTAAAGGGGTACGTGCTTCATCAATTAGAATTGAGTCTACTTCATCGACAATGGCAAAGTTATGAGGGCGTTGTACACAGGTGGCAAGATCAAACTTCATATTATCTCTAAGATAATCAAAGCCATATTCGTTGTTAGTCCCATAAGTAATATCTGCTTTATAAGCTTCTTGACGCTGGAAATCATCCATATCATGTTGAATACACCCAACTTTTAGTTCTAAGAAACGGTGAATTTTCCCCATCCATTCAGAGTCACGTTTGGCTAGATAGTCGTTTACTGTAATAATATGAACACCTTTACCTTCTAACGCATTTAGGTAGGAGGGTAGGGTTGCTACCAAAGTTTTACCTTCACCAGTGCGCATTTCTGCTACAGCACCACTATGAAGAATCATTCCGCCAATAAGTTGAACATCAAAATGACGCATTTCAGTAACACGTCGTGAGGCTTCTCTCACTACTGCAAAAGCTTCTGGTAAGATTTCATCGAGAGTCGCGCCTTTTTCTAACTTTTCTTTGAAATAAGGAGTTTTAGCTTTTAATTCGTCATTAGAAAGAGGTTTAATTTTTGATTCAAAATCGTTAATTATTTCTACGATTGGTCTAATTTGTTTTAAGCGTCGTTCATTGGCGCTGCCAAAAATTTTGGTCAAAATCTTATTTAACATAATAATTAGTATTTACCGTTTCCAAAAAATTTACCTTTCCAAGCTATTATAAAGTAGCGGGAAAGATCTATTAGCCATATGATGCAAAAATAAAACTTGAGTTAGCAATCTATGGCTAACCACCAATTGTAGAAGATGAAAAATCTTGCGTCAAGAAAGCGTGATGTTAATGAAGTTGTTAATAGTCAGTTAGTTTCTATTTGTTGTAAATGTGGTAGTTAGATTTACGTTTTTTATTAGTTCAACTATAATTTGGAAAATTTTTTGGGAGTTTTTATGAAATGTCCAATATGTGGCCAAGAAACTACTTGGCAAAATAACCCTACTCGTCCTTTCTGTTCAGAAAAATGTCAAACACTAGACCTAGGTAAGTGGGCAACAGAAGGGTACACTATTAGCGGAAACCCATTACCCGAACTAGACAGAGATGCGGCTACTGACGCGCTCGCCGATGACAGCCAACAATAATGGCTACCCATTTATGGGTGGGGTAAATGTAAAAACAAAATAAATAGGAAAAATTTATGGTAGAACATACTGCTTGCCGAGTGAAACCGCGCCGACGTGCAAAAATCGTTGCTACAATTGGCCCTGCTTCTCGGTCGCTAGAAGTAATGAAAGAATTAATACAGTCTGGACTAGATGTGGCTAGAATAAATATGTCACATGGTTCACATGACGAACATGCACAAGTAATAGGTTACTTGCGTGCTTTAAGCGAAGAAGTGCATAGACCTATAGCAATACTACTAGACCTTTGTGGGCCAAAAATTCGCACAGGTAAGCTTAAAGGAGGTAAGGCAGTAGAATTAAAAGCAGGTAGACTAATTAATATTACCTCTGAAGAAATCGAAGGCGATGCAGATCGAGTTAGTGCTAGTTATCCTTATTTAACACAAGATTTACGTGTTGGAGATAAAGTATTGATTGATGATGGATTACTAGATTTTGTTGTTGAGTATAAAAGCGAAACAGACATTACTTGTCGCATTATTCACGGTGGAATGTTAGGGCAAAACAAAGGGATTAATCTGCCTGGTATTCCTTTGTCTATTCCTTCCATTACGGAAAAAGACAAGCGTGATCTAGAGTTTGGTATCCAACAACGTGTTGATTATGTGGCACTTTCTTTTGTTCGTTCAGCCAAAGATTGTACTGAAGCAAAAGCTCTTATTGAGCAAGTAGCGAAATCTACCAGTGGTTATGCTCCTCCTCTAGTTGCTAAAATTGAGAAACAAGAAGCACTTAAACAATTAGATGAAATCCTAGCGATTGCTGATGGAATTATGGTAGCGCGTGGTGATTTAGGCGTAGAAACCTCTACAGAAAGTGTTCCTGTTTATCAAAAAGAAATGATCCGTAAGGCTAATCGTGTAGGCAAATTAGTAATTACTGCAACACAAATGTTGCAATCAATGGTAGATAACCCTCGCCCTACTCGTGCAGAAGCCTCAGATGTAGCTAATGCTGTTTTAGATGGTACCGATGCAGTGATGTTATCAGGCGAAACTGCCGCAGGCACATATCCTATAGAAGCAATTAGAACTATGGATCGCATTGTTCGCTACACTGAAGAAGCTGTTTATAAACAACAATTCTTTGATCAGTCAGAGAGAAGGGTTAGAGAATTACTAGCATTTGGAGGCGGTAGCGGCTCCTATGGGCGAGCATTAGCTGAAGCTGCAGTATTTGCTGCTTATGAAGTGGAAGCTTCTTTAATAGTAGTTTTTACTGAAGGGGGGTTTATGGCTCAACATGTTGCAGCCTTAAGGCCACGCCAAGAAATAGTAGCTTTTACTCATGTATTAGAAACACATAGACGACTGGCAGCAATGTGGGGTACAGAAAGCTTTTTACTACAAACCAGTGGTGTGCCTGATTTATTAACCTCAGCAGATCAAATGTTAATAGACCTAAACTTAGCCGAACTAGGAGAAACAATAATAATTGTTGCTGGGAATATTTCTGGGGTTCCACTTTCTAATATGGTTAAGCTACATCGTGTAGGAGAAGCTCTTCACGTTGTAGCATAGGTAAATTACTATCTTACAAAGTTTTGCAAGTGATTGGTTTTAAGCAGTTCTAAAGCAAAAGCTGATAACCTAGTTTGGACTTGATTAAATAGGAATAAAATCAAATGTTACGAAAATTTTATGCTGGAGTGTTAGTAGCACTGCTAGTTTTTTTTTCTATATTACCCATAAAAGCTAATTCTTTTTCAGATGAAACAGACGAAGGCTATGAAGCCATTAGTATTAAGTACTTAAAAGCACATCTTAATTTTCTTGCTGGTAATTTATTAGAAGGCCGGGAAGCAACTTCTAAAGGTTATGATCTTGCTGCTGCCTATGCAGTAAGCTTGTTTCAGCAATGGGGGCTGACTCCTATTGTTGAAACAAACGGTGAGAAAGGTTTTTTGCAGACTTTTTCAGTTTTAGAAACAACTAGTAAAAATAATGAAAGCCTACAAATAATTACTAGTCAAAACGACACCCAAATTACTCAGGATTTTTCTAACCGTATACATTTTTTAACTAGTCGGGCTAGTAATACTACTTCTCTTACTGCACCGATAGTGTTTGCTGGTTATGGTCTAATAGTTCCAGAGATTAAGTATGATGACTATACAGGGGTTGATGTAAAGAATAAAGTTGTACTAGTAATGACTCATGCTCCTGGTGAAGGGGATGATAAGTCTTATTTTTACAAAGTAGAAAACCGTAACCGATTTTTTAATGGCGCAGAAATCTCTGAAAAACAACGTATTGCTCAAGAACGAGGAGCATTAGCGGTTTTGCTAGTAAATGACCCCTTAGGAAAACACTCATCAATGTTTACTAGCTTTGCTACAAATACAACTAGAAAGCCAGTCAATAACATTAATGCTCCTACTCCTAGACGTAGGATGATTTTGGCAGAATCTGAACACTCATCTAACAATATTCCAATTATTAATGTCTCAGAAACTGTTGCTAGTGCAATATTTGACCAACTAGATTTTAATTTAACTGATCTTCAACAAGAGCTTAACTCCCGATTAAAGAGTGTGTCTCGTAATCTAATTGGTAAGCAAGTAAGGTTTAACTTAGAAGTAGAGCAAAAATTACTTAACACAACCAACGTAGTAGGAGTAATTGAAGGAAGCGATTTTATTCTAAAAAATGAATATGTGATAATTGGTGCGCATCTTGATCATGATGGTACAAGAGATGGCTATATTTGGAATGGAGCAGACGACGATGCTTCAGGAAGCTCAGCTGTCCTAGAATTAGCACGAGCTTTTAGTTTGGTTAAGGAAAGGCCTAAACGTAGTATAGTTTTTTGTTTATGGGGTGCTGAAGAAAAAGGGTTACTAGGGTCAGAATATTTTGCTAACCATTCTCCTATGCCACTACAAAAAATTTCTGCCATGATCCAATTAGATATGATAGGTCGCGATGTAGAGCCACAACCACATCAGCTTCAAGGTAGGGAAAAACCCAAAGACTTGCACAGATACATTTACACTGAAATAGGCACTCAATCACCAGAGATGGGTGAAATTCTAATGCAGGTTAATAAAACAGTTGGGCTAGAGCTTAATCATGAGGTTAATGCTAAGGTTTCTGGCGGCTCAGATCATTATTCATTTTGGAAAAAGAAAATTCCAATACTCTCGATAGATGATGGGGTTTTTCATCCTGATTATCACCAGCCTGGTGACACAGCAGAAAAAATTAACTTTGAAAAAATGTTTTTTGTTACACAGTTGACTTACTTAATTGGGCGTGAGGTTGCTGATTATCCAAATAAGATAAAATGGGATGATAAACTTACTTCTGCAAGCAGATAAAAAATTAACCTCTAATATTTGATAAAAAAGGGATACTTTAAGATCCCTTTTTTACTTAATCTTTATTCACCTGGTGGAAGATAAGCAGAGTAGTGAGATGGTTTTTAGCTATTTTGCAATGATAGTTTTCAAAAGTATCATTGCAAAATGCGCCGGGCTATTGTTACCATCGGAGAACTACTGGACTTATTAATAGACCCTAACTTTATCTATGCGGTATTGAAGGCCGCTATATCCACTAGTCTTTCCTGTAAAAACTAACTTCACGTATTGACCTCTGTACTTGGATATTGTATTGGCGATGCTGGCTGGTGATAGATCTGTACAGGGATAGGTAGTAGAGGTAAATATTTGTTGTTCATCCATAACAGCACCTGATAGGGTCTGCAACTGCACAAGAAGCTTGTCACCAGGTTGTGCGTTTTGCACTTTAAGGTTAAAGTCTATTAAACTTTGTAAAGTAGCATTAGGAGAGATATAAAGAATTTGAGACATTACTGCGTCTTGACTGCCAGTGGGATAAAGTAGTCCACACGCTAGTGATTGCCCATTGCATCCTTGACCTGTTTCCCAAGCAGAAGAACTCTCAAAATTCCATCCAACTCCATATTGCTGTTCAAAACCACCATTAGAAACCAGGTTTGTTTGTGCATGTGCTTTACTTGAACCCATTTGAACCAACAAACAGAGCAAAGCTACCATAAAATAGTATTTAGATTTAGAAAGCATAGTTACTCCTTTTAGGTTGATTATATAGCTTTTAAGTTTTAACATTATTTTCTCCATAAATTTTAAGTTTCATCTATTAAACACTTATAATTGGCTTACGTATGGCAACTATATGCAAAAATTTGCAAAACACTAGCCTTATAACGGTGTTCAAAGCTGCTTGCTGCTTTAGAAAACTAGTTCAAATAAAGCAACTTTCTTAAGCTAATTGTTAGAGATTTTTGTTATAGAGACATTTGGGTTATAAATGTTTAATTGATACAAGCCAATGCTGGCTTTATATACTAGTGACAACTTCTAGA
>JAHFUF010000357.1 GCA_023265235.1 Blastocatellia bacterium | reverse complement strand
AATTATGGAGCCTTACCTCTAACGAGGTTTTTAACTCCTAACGGAGTTTTGAAAATTCATCCCCCACTTACTGGCTTCGCTTCCTTGAAGTGGGGGTCTTCTTTTCACAAGATGATAAATTATGAAGTACATAAGTCTAGAAATAGTATCAACCTGATATACAAAATATATTTAAGCTTGTACTAGGCTTTCTACTTATGTCTTGGTCTAAGTTTTTTAGTCTTTTTAACTTTCGCTGAATATTTCGTTAAATCTATTAAAACTAGGAGAAAATTAATGGGAAATAAATCCTTAAAAGTTGATTCGTTAAGTAATGAAGTTAGTGAAGATCTCGATTTTAATATTGAAGAAGTAGAACAAGTAATTGCACCTCAAATAGATAATGGGGGAGTAGATGATGGTAGTGGTAAAATAGACGAACCAGAGATTAAGGGTAATGTTAGCTGTAGTCGTAAACTCTGGTGTTGCTAAACCCTGATTAACAAGGTCTCATGATGAAACAATTTATCAGGCACGTAAGTCTAAAAACAATATCAACCTAGTATAAGTTCAGAAAATAGTTTGTTAAGTGTTTTTCCAACAAAACATATTAAACTTATACTAGGTTTTATATTTATCTCTTGCTCGTAAAGCTTTTTAGCCTTTTTAGCTTTTGTCTTATCCCTCACTAAATAGGTTAAACAAAATTGGGAGAAAATTAATGGAAAATAAAAATGCGGAAGCAAATTTATTAAGTAATAAATCTAGTGTATCTAGTCATGATCCAGATTTCAATATTGAAACGGTAGAAGAGATAATTAATTCTCAAATAAATAATGACCATGAGGACTCTGAGCAAAAATTTGCTGCTCCTAGTAATACTCGTGCGAAATGGTGTTGCTAGTTAATATTAGAAGTTATTGTGTGTAAGGTGCCGTTTTAGAAAAATAAGTCTAAAACGGCACCTTACACACTCTCTAATAAATAGCTGCAATTTTTGGTTTACAAAAAATTATTGAACAACTGAACAACTATTTATCATTTAACTTAAATTGGAAAAATAATATAAATAATATAAGTTAATTTTATATCAATGACTAAATGCAATTTATAGAACCAATTACAAAAATGAACAAACCCGAGTAAGAGGAGAAAATATGTTTATAAAGAAGATTGGAATACTAGTAACTATTACCTTTGCTTTTATATTAGCAGGTTATACAGAAGTCCTTGCACAGTTAGGGACATCTGGGATTACAGGAGTAGTTTATGACTCAACAGAGGCTGTAGTTGGTGGAGCAACTGTATCAGTAAAAAATAAACTTACTGGACAAGTACGTCAAACTGTAAGTTCAGAAGAAGGGTTCTTTTCTATACAGAACTTACAACCAGGAGAGTTTACAGTAGAAATTGAAACAGATGGCTTTACCAAGCTAACATTACCAGATGTTTCTATACATGTAGGAGAAACTGTATTTTTTAAAGGAACTCTTAAAGCATCTGGTACACAAACAGTAATAGAAGTTAGTTCAGGAGAGGCTTCTATAGTCAACACTGTTAGCCCTCAAATAGCAGGATTTATTTCAGAAGCCGCAGTACGTAATTTGCCACTTAATGGACGTAATTTTCTGGAACTAGGACTTTTACTACCAGGTAACAGCGTAGCTCCTGTTTTTAATCCAGTTAAAGCTTTTCTCTCACAAGTTTCTTCTGCTGGTCAATCAGCACGAGGTAATGGGGTTTTTGTCGATGGTGCTGATAACAATGAAGATATTGTTGGTGGGTTATTACAAAATTTTCCTATAGATGGAATACGTGAATTTCAAATACAGCTTGCTCAGTATAGTGCTGAGAGCGGTAGATCGACCTCATCTATTATTAATATTGTCACTAAAAATGGTTCTAATCAGTTTCATGGGTCAGGTGCATTTTTCTTTCGCAATGATAAACTATCTGGTCTACCTCCTACTCTTGATAGAACAAGGATTTCAAACCTAGGCAACCCTCCATTTGATCGCCAACAATATGCTTTTACCCTTGGAGGCCCAATTAAAGTTGATCGAATCAATTTTTTTAGTGCCTTAGAATATCGTAATCAAGACGGAATAGTCATAGCAGCACAACGAGATACTATTAATAAGGCTGTAAACACAATATTTGCACCTTCTCCATTAAGAGATTTTTTGCTTACCTCTCGTGTTGATTTGGATATTAGTAGTAGTGATCATATGTTTTTGCGCTATGGGATACAGCGAGAAGATAATATAGGACTTGGCAGTTCAGTAAGACCTATTGCCACACCAGATTTT
Organism: Blastocatellia bacterium; assembly: GCA_023265235.1. Classification (GTDB taxonomy): domain Bacteria; phylum Acidobacteriota; class Blastocatellia; order Chloracidobacteriales; family JADJPF01; genus JADJPF01. The sequence continues at coordinate 3,563 of JAHFUF010000357.1, read as the reverse complement.
CGTGTAAAAGTATTTAATAGGTCTCAAGCCTTTGTTTATAACTGGGTTCATACTTTTTCCCCTAGACTCTTAAATGATTTCACTGTAAATGAAACTTACTACACAGATAGAGTACCAGTTTTTTCTCAAAGACAATTTGGTCTTAGATTCCCTTCTATTGACGATGGTAGCTCAGTTCAAGATGCTCCTATAAATGATCGTCAAAATCGTCTTCAACTTCGCAATGTTGTAAGTTTAATACTAGGGTCTCATGTCACTAAATTTGGCGGAGAACTTCACTTTGTTAACACTAGAGGGTTTGATGGTACTTTTGCTGGAGGATTAGTTTCTTTAAGAGAGAATTTTGCTTCTCGTGATCGAAATGGAGATGGCAATATTGATGATAATGATATTCCTATTAACTTTACAGCACGCGTTACAACACCTAGTTCTATTAGGACTATAGATAGCAATAACAACAAATATTTAGCTTTATTTTTTCAGGACGATTGGAAGGTAAAACCAAACTTTACTCTCAACCTTGGACTACGTTATGAGCTAGATACTAATGTAACCGCTAGAAATCGCTTTAATATAGTCACTCCTCTTGTAACAGAACGCGCTAGAATAGATAACAACAATTTTGCTCCTCGTATTGGGTTTAATTGGGATCCTTTCAAAGATAACAAAACCTCAATACATGGCGGATATGGAGTTTTTTATAGCCGTATTCTACTTGGACTTGCTGCTGGCTCAAGAGTATCTACTTCAGGTCTTACTGTTGAAATAAGAAGAGGCTCATCATTAAATAATGCAGGTAACTTTATTGCTGGTACTCCAACTTTGACTGGAAATACTTTTTCTGGCAAATTAATTGATAACTCAGGTAATGATACTGTGGTTTTTGATCCTGATTTAGCTACTCCTTACGTACAACAATTTAGTTTTGGTGTTGAGCGTGAATTGCCTTATAACATTATTGTTTCGGCAGATGCATTACATGCTTATGGGCTAAAATTTATTCAGTCTCAACTTATCAGCCAAAATCCTGTTATTTTTGCTAACGTGTCAACCTTAAAAAATTGGTATGACAGTTTACTTATCAAAGTGGAGAGGCGACGATCAAAGAATTTTAATTTTCTTGCTGCTTATACATTTGCAAAATCGTTAACTATGTCTCAAGATTTTCAAATTGTTGGTACAGATAATCCCAATGTCAATGTTGATAAAGGCGCACCACCTAATGATATACGTCATCGCTTTTCTTTCTCTGGGATATATAATGCACCTCTAGGAATAAATATATCTTCAATTTTCACTCTTGAGTCAAACGTTCCTGTTAATATCCGTCTTGATGATGGATCACGCCTACCAATAGCACAGATTAACGCAGGTGCAAGACAGTTCCGAACAGGGGCTGCGCTCAATGCTTTTATCCAACAGATTAATATGGGTGGTGGTGTTAATGGGGATCCTTTGCCATTTGTTGCTAATGAAATAAAACTAGGCGATAGCCTATCATCACTTGATCTAAGGGTTAATAAAGAGTTTAAGCTAACAGATAGCCTTAGTATTCAAGGTATTGCTGAAGTATTTAATGTTTTTAATGTTACCAATATTAGAGGAAGCCGTAATAGCAATTTTTCTGGCATCCAAAATGTTTTGGTGCGAGATAGTTCTAATCCTAATGACCCTGGGTTTTTACGCTCATCATCTTTTGGCAGACGCATAGAGAATGCAGGCGGTGTTTTTGGTACAGGTGGCCCACGCGCATTCCAATTTGCCGTCCGTGTAAGTTTCTAGTTAAGTAAACTATTAGGAGATTAGCAAATTAGTAAATTGACACAAACTTTATGGAGACTATAGCTCAACAATCAATAAAACTAGGGGTTTTGGATTTTTGTGAAATAGATCCTGATAGTAATCCTCGTGCTAGATTAATAGATACATTAAGACTTGCTGCTAACGTGGATACTCTAGGGTATTCACGTTACTGGCTAGGCGAACATCACAATCCACGTTTTGCTCAGGTTAGTTTAGCTACTATGGCAATGGCTATAGCAGGTAAAACAAAAAACCTTCATATTGGAACAGGAGCGTTATTACTCAATTATCATAATACCTTAAGGGTTGCTAATGATTTTCGTCTTTTAGAACTGCTCTTTCCCCAACGAATAGACTTAGGTGTTGGACGTGGTATGTTGGCTGATAGCTATGAGGAAGCTTTTCTTGGGACAGAAAAAACAAAGGTAGCAGATTTAAGTTATTATGAAAGTAAAATTGAAGACTTACTCCTTTATTTAAGAGGCAAAAACAAAGCAGTATCAATACCCAAAAATGTCAATAGTCCTGAATTTTGGATGTTAGGCAAAAATAAGAACAGTATGTCACTTGCTGCCCGTTATGGCGTTAGGTTTAGTTTTTCTCTTTTTCTAGGCTCAAGCCAATTAGAAGCAAGTACTATTTTGGCAGAATATTATGCTAGTTTCCGACCTAGTAAAGAATTAATCAAACCTCAATGTAGTTTAGCTATTGCTGGCAATTGTAGCGATAGTAAAACCCAAATAGCCCACCTCACTAAACGATATAATAATGAAGACGCTAATGTAGTACCAACAATAATAGGAACCCCTGAGCAGTGTTTGGAAAAACTACAAGAACTACAATATAACTGTAAAGTAGATGAATTTATGTTCTTAGATATTAGTACTAGCCTGCAAGATAGAATTCGCTCCTATCAGCTATTAGCAGAAATATGTGGGCTAATTAAATAACACATGGAATTTGCTTTGTAAAACTATTGATTCTAAGGCACTTTAAGTTTTTAATACCCCTTAGGGCATTTGACAATAGCCCAGTGATTTATCTCTGGGCGCCAGGTTAGGCAACAAGATCTTTATAATGAGCAAAATAGTAAACTCTTAGCTACAAAGTAGCGTAATAATTGTAGCCTAGGGCGTAAGCCCTAGGTACGGGGTTTGTCCTAGTCAAAGCCGCGTAGCGGCGAAAGAACAAATAACAAGATTAGGTATTTATTATTCTTTCGCCACTTTGTGGCTCTGTCGAGTACTATTACTATACCCAGTGCTTACGCACTGGGCTACAATTATTTCGTCACTTTGTGACTTAAGAACTAACTCATTGAAACATAATGTGTTAGTGTTAACCTGGCGCACATGGTGATTTATCTCTGGGCGTTAATTTAATTAAAAAATAAAATTTTGACTAAATAGAGTTTTGACTTAAAGATTGTTATTCAGTTTTTTAGTGGAGGATAATAAATGCGGCTATTATTAGCTTTATTAACAGTTCTTTTTATGTCTATTATGCCTATTATGGCACAACAACCAGCATTGCCATCTGCAATAATAACAGACCCTAATCAAACCTTTAGTAAAACTAAAGAAGACGTACAAACCTATTCTGTTGAACATTTAATGGTAACGCGCTCTATTGATGAAACTACTTGGTCACCTGATGGTAACACCATTGCTTTTATTAGTAATATTAGCGGTCGTAGTAATATTTGGTTGGTTGCTGCTACTGGAGGATGGCCAGTACAACTTACTATTAGCGAGCAGCAA
>JAHFUF010000356.1 GCA_023265235.1 Blastocatellia bacterium | reverse complement strand
AGTAAAAGATTTATTAGAAGAAGTAAAAGGCCAATGCGCTAATCAAGCACCAGGCCGACGCGCAAGTGAGTTGTTAGCACGCCTTTAAGACTATTAAGTAAAACTTGTTTATGCTTAATGATTTATCTTACTTAAGCTTTCTCGTTGGTACTTTCTACAGGCGTTAAAGAAGGACTTTCTTCTTTTAGCGCGCCTTCTTCTTCTACGCGTTCACGTACACGTTGAGCAAAATCTCGTATACCTTTTTTACGAATAATCAATGCAGCTTCGGCTTCAGCCGAACTTTGAGCCGCTTGCTCAGCCGCTACCATATCCCCAGCCTCCATTACCATACGCATTATTTCATCTGATTGGTTAATAAGTTGATTTAATTGTATAGTGTTTTTATCTACTGCGAGTTTTTTAGCATCAGTGGGCTTAATTGCCATAATTTTTCTCCCTAGCAAATTTGAGGTAATCATTAGGTAAGGTATAGCAAAAAAATAACATATTTTTTGTTTTGCCACAATTAGCAGATTAGAAAAAGATAAGTTTTGTTATAAGCTATAGTTGCTGTCTGCTTATGGATAGAGTATCTTTTATGGGCAATATCTCTATTAAATATCAAAATTAATAGGAGCAGAAATGTCTGATGAAGTAGAAATAGTTCGTCTTTCTATGATTGATGCTTTACAGCAGGCTACTATAGGAAGAAGGTTAGATTGGATTAGAACTAATCCTGATGAAGTTGACTGGAAGCCAGGCACTATTGAACAACGCTATGCAATGATTTCAGAAGAAGGTGTTTTTGTTACTTTTACTAGAATGCGTTCTGGTGCAATGGAATTACTAGTGCAATTTCAAGAAGAAGGTTGCTATCGTGAATATCCAATTTCTGAGGAAGACGGAGAAGAGACAAAAAAAGCTCTAGATGCTCTCTATAATCTACTGCCTAGTACTGGTAAAATGATTCAAGACTTTCGTCTTATTACCCAATATCTCCAACCCCATTTACATAAAGAAGAACATAAAGTAGAGCATAAAGTAGAGCATAAAGTAGAAACAGAGCTTTGAGATTAAGGCAGATTTAATTTATGAAACGGTGCGCGGTTTGTAATAGGAAATTTGAAGATACTAACACTTTTTGTCCTTATGATGGACAAGAGCTAGTCACCCTACTAACCCAAGATATTGTTGGTCGCCTGATTGATAACAAATACCTGATCGAAACTAAAATTGCTCGTGGAGGAACTGGCACTGTTTATAAAGCTATGCATGTACAACTTAATGTACCTGTAGCAGTAAAGGTATTACATAATGAGCGTATGAACGATGCTTTAGCCGTAGAACGCTTTCGTCGAGAAGCCTTTGCTGCTTTGCAAGTCCGCCATCCAAATGCTATTGCTGTCTTTGATTTTGGAGTTACTACAGATAATGTAGTCTATGTAGTGATGGAACTACTACGTGGAATGAGTCTTAGGCAAAAGCTTAAGCAAGTATGTTATGTTTCATTACTAGATGTAGATAGTGTTATTCAACAAATTTGTGCTGCTGTGGCAGTTGCTCATAGACGTAAAATTGTGCATCGTGACTTAAAACCAGAAAATATATTTATTCATAATGATGGTGATGAAGAAATAGTTAAAGTTGTCGATTTTGGTTTAGCAAAATTACGTGGCTTTATAGATGATGTTGAATCACCTGCATTAACTAGAGATGGTTTAGTAATAGGTACTCCGCTTTATATGTCTCCAGAACAAAGTCGTGGCCGTTCTGTAGATAAACGTTCAGACATATATTCTCTTGGGGTAATACTTTATGAAATGCTCACAGGTAATTTACCTTTTAGAGGTGCTTCTTTAAGCGAAATTGCTGTAAAACACGCAACAGAAAAACCAAAGCCTGTTTATGAAATTCGACCTACATTACCAGCTGTAATTAATGCTGTAGTAATGCACGCTTTAGAAAAATTGCCCAAAAATCGGCCTAATACTGTTACTGAATGGGCTTCATCTCTTCATGCCGCAGTAAAAGCAGTTACTGAAGGGCAATTTCGCGATCTCTTTCTTAATGCTAGTGATGGAGATTTAGAAGCTGCTATTTTGCTTACAGGGGAGATGGATCAATTAAGTATAAATAACTCTAGTATTGGAGTGGCTTTTGATATAGGTAATGAATCAGGCAGTTTTGAAAATACTAATAAACCTACTCAAACAGATGGCTTAATTAATAGCTTTTCAGCTATGACTTTAGGGCAAATGTCTTTAGATGGTGCTACATTAGATGGTAGTAATGGTACTTTTGTTGAAGAAGGTAAAATGCTACAAATTTCTCAAGAAAACCTTTCTATGCATCTTTTTACTTCTGTTCAGGAATCGATTATGGCCTTGCAGTCAGTTATGGGACGACTAGCCGCAGAGCGTCCTTTAGATGAAGTTTTTATTAAAGACTTGGAAAAAGCCGTTAAGGGTATGAATAGCATTATTAAACAAGCAAAAACCTTAGCCACAAAATAAAAAGCTAACAATTAAATTAATATACAGTTGTTATTTTGCTTATTCCTGATAATACCTAATCACTCCCCTCTAAGGTCAAAGTTCTTTCTACTTCTGTTGGTCGGCTGGCTGCTGTTCGTGCAGTTTCAATATCAATAAGCCCTGCTTGATAAAGGTCGACTATATGTTGATCAAAGGTACGCATCCCATAATAGTCACGCCCTTTTTCCATATAATTAGTAATTTCTGACAATCTATCTGGGTTTCTTAAACATTCTGCAATAGTTGTATTCATTCTTAGTATTTCTATTGCTGGTATTCTTTCACCGCCTTTAATAGAAGACAATAGTCTTAGGCTAAGTATAGCTGCTAGGGTATTTGCCAGTCTTTCTCTTAATGATTGTCGTTCTTGTTCGTTATAAAAGCCTAATATACGGCCAAAAGTTTTTTGTGCGTCTGTAGTGTGTATCGCGCTGATAACTAAGTGGCCAGTTTCGGCAGCAGTTAACACAGCTTCAAATGTTGCTGCGTCGCGAATTTCTCCAATCATAATTACGTCAGGGCTTTGGCGTAGGGCTTGACGTAGAGCACTTTGATAATCTGTTACATCTTCTCCTATCTCTCTTTGCGTGATTAGGGAGCGAGCTTTGTGGTAAGTAAACTCTACAGGGTCTTCTACTGTAATAATATGTGCTTTTCGAGTGCGATTAATCTGTTCTATTAGGGCAGAAATCGTAGTTGATTTACCTTGGCCTGTTGCTCCTGTTACTAAAATTAACCCTCTAGTTAAATCTGCTAGAGAAGCAATTTCTGTAGGGAGGTGTAAATCGGTAAAAGTGCGAATTTCTACTGGAATGACTCTTAGTACAATGCGAAATAAGTTTCTTTGCTTAAACACACTAGCACGAAAACGACCTATATCTTCTAGCTCATAAGCAACATCAGAAGCTGTAAAGGTACTTAGGTCTTCAAAGCGATGCTGGAGGAGTAAACGAGCAATTAATTCAGTATCACGAGCCTCTAAAGGTTCTGATTTTATGTCTATTAGTGTGCCACTATAGCGAAACATTGGTGCTTCACCAACAGCAAGAATAATGTCAGAAACCCCGTCCTCAATGGCCAGTTGTAGGAGGCTATCAAACTTTTTTCGATTCATGTATTTTCCTATTTTCCTCTGTAAGTTTAATAGAGAAAGTCTTGGCGGCAAAATTCTATCTTATTAGATTATTGATTGCCAATTTTTTTGTAATCTATTAGAACTAAATAGCTAAATCAACGTTACCAAACAGCCCTGAGACAAAGTCTATTTAGGTTTAATTGGATATGATATTGATCAGTTGATCGCAAAGAGGCTATCGGATACAATATAGTAACACTTTAAGTTTCATTAGCTAACTTATAGAAATCTAAATAATTAGCTCCACCACGAAAAATATTTCACAAACCCTATTAGGAGACAAGAGCAATGGCTGAATACAAGCTCAAGCTATTGGGCGAACTCAAAGAAAGCGCACTTTTAGGAGGTGGCCAAGATCGTATTGATAAACAACACCAATCAGGAAAAAAAACTGCTCGTGAACGAATACTATATCTTTTAGACGAAGGGACTTTTGAAGAATTTGATCAGCTTAAAGCCCATCGTTGTCAGGACTTTGGCTTATCAGAACAACAATACCCTGGTGATGGTACAATTGTAGGTTATGGGTTAATTGATGGTAGAAAAGTATTTGTTTTTGCTCAAGATTTTACTGTCTTTGGAGGCTCGCTCTCTGAGACTAATGCTCAGAAAATTTGTAAAATAATGGATATGGCTATGAAAGTAGGTGCACCAATTATTGGACTTAATGATTCAGGTGGTGCTCGTATTCAAGAAGGAGTTATTTCTCTTGCGGGTTATGCTGACATTTTTCTGCGTAATACTTTAGCTTCTGGAGTAGTCCCACAAATTTCTGCCATTATGGGCCCTTGTGCTGGGGGTGCTGTTTATAGCCCAGCAATAACAGACTTTAATGTAATGGTAAAAAATACTAGCTATATGTTTATTACTGGGCCAGATGTAATCAAAGCTGTTACCCATGAAGATGTAACAAAAGAAGACCTAGGTGGTGCTCTAACTCATAATAGTCGCAGTGGTGTAGCACATTTTGCTGCTGAAGATGAGGAAGATTGCTTAAATATAATAAGAGAAATGCTTTCTTTTATGCCTTCTAACAATATGGACGACCCTCCTTTTCGACCAACTAGTGATCCAATTGACCGACAAGACAAAGAACTTAATAGTATTGTTCCTGATAACCCAAACTTGCCTTATGATATTCGAGAAGTAATTCGTAGAGTTGCAGACGAAGGTTACTTTTTTGAGGTCGCAGAGCATTTTGCTAAAAATATTGTAATAGGTTTTGCTAGGTTAGGAGGATATTCTGTTGGTATAGTCGCTAATCAGCCAGCATTTTTAGCTGGGGTTTTAGACATAGATGCTTCAGTAAAAGCTGCTAGATTTGTGCGGTTTTGTGATTGTTTTAATATTCCATTGATTACTTTTGAAGATGTACCAGGCTTTTTGCCAGGAATTCAACAAGAATACAATGGCATTATTAGGCATGGAGCAAAACTACTTTATGCTTTTGCTGAGGCTACTGTTCCTAAGTTAACAGTAATTACCCGTAAGGCATATGGAGGAGCTTATTGTGTAATGGCTTCTAAACATATCAGAGCAGACTTAAATTTTGCTTGGCCAACAGCAGAAATTGCAGTAATGGGTGCTGATGGGGCTGTAAATATTTTATATCGCCAGCAAATATCTCAAGCTCAAGATGCAACAGTAGCACGAGATGAGAAAATCAAAGAATATAAAGACAAGTTTGCATCACCCTACATTGCTGCTGAAAATGGCTATATTGATGAAATAATTGAACCAGCATGTACTAGACAAAAACTTATTCGTGGGTTGAAATTACTGGAAAATAAACGTGATACTAATCCACCAAAAAAACATGGCAATATCCCTTTGTAATGTATTTTAAGGAGTGTTTAATTTATGAAGTCGCCAAAAATACTTTTTATAGCTTTTATTTGTTTGCTTTTTGTTACTTTAACCGCTAGTGCTGACACTATTAAACTCAAGAATGGAACAGTTGTTAAAGGAAAAGTTGTTAATTTTACTAATAGCTCTTTTACTGTCGCGTTAGATCTTGGCAATAGCAGTCAGTCATCGCGAGCAATTTTAGATATTCGAGATGTTGAATCTATAGAGTTTGAAGGTAGCAGTGATGAAAGTAGCCGTGTTTCACAACCAGTCCGTGAAACAACAACCCCTCGTCCTAGTGCTCCAGATGATGATACAGGGCACAAAGTTACTAGTAATAATGCTACGCGTTCT
>JAHFUF010000355.1:2994-5866 GCA_023265235.1 Blastocatellia bacterium | reverse complement strand
GCTAAATAGCTTAATACTTGCTGAATTTGGATTTGTTGGGACTGTTGTTGCTTTTGTAGTGCAGAGAGTTGATTAATGATTACTTGTAAGCTGTTGTTTTGGCTATTACTTTGACTACTGTTTTGGCTATCATTTTGGTTAGTAGCTATATGGTCAGTAAGTAAGGCATTCATTCTATTAAGCTTTTCTGTTAGTAAAGCAAAATCATTGGTGGTTATTAATGTAGCTATCTTACTTGCTAAAAACTGTATAGCTTGGTTTAATTGTTCTTTAGTGACAGCATTAGAATTAGTAGAATTATTAGTACCACCACTATTGTTAGTATTAGTAGGATGTTGTTTGGTCAAATACTCAGTGATTTGATTAACAATTACACTATAGTCAATCACAGCTTGTTTTAATGAAGTGATGTCTTGGGCTAGATAAGAGTCTGTAGCAATGGATTGTTCTAGTAAGGTAATGGTTTTATGGCTAAGCTCTAACTGGCTACGGTTAGTAGCCTCTGATGATTTAACCATTTGCCCACCGTAACGAGACATTGTTCTTTCTACTATTAATGCAATTTGTTCTAATTCTGGTATTTCTTTACCATTATTAATGTTAGTTACTGAGGTATTGGTTTTAATGGTTGGTAAAAGACTTTCTTCCATACAATCTATTTAACAAGAAGCCACTAATAGCACTAGCTATGGCTATTACTGGCTATTAGTAGCTTCTTGTTCCTCCCTTAATGTAGTAAGTAACTAAGTAACGCTAATAGGTTATTGCTCTATTTATTAATATTTGCTAATAACCTACTTCATATGGTTTACTTAAATGGCTTATCTATAAGTAACGTTATGTTCCTGTAAGCCACGAAAATGATTTCTAATCTCAGTAATTACTTGTTTAGCGTTGTAATTGCCTATGTCAATAATTTTTGCTGCTAAAGCGTTAATATCTACTCGGTAGTACAAATAGCTAGTTAAAGAACGCTGGCAGTTGATTAATATCCTAAGTGTTAAAGGAGAAATAGGTACTCTATAGGTACGCTCTTTGTTTTCTATACTGGTATTAGCTCTAGGGGTACTAGCATTAGCATTAAGGCTAATAGCATTTTCTTCATCATTATTAGGGCGTTTAATATTAGCTAGTTTAGCTAATATTGCTTCCATTCCTTCATTTTCATCAGGGATATAAAGAGGTTCGGCAAAATCTGCACAGAAAAGACCGGCTAGCTTTTCATCATCTACTACTGCAACTCTAAGGATGGTATCAAGTATAGCTTCATCTGGTAATCTAGAACCAAAACACCCTTTTACTAGCTCTAGAAACACCCTAATTTCTTTTTTGTTAAGTAGCTCAACAGGTAAGGCTACCCCAGGATTTCTTGTCCTGTCTCTATCATTTCTTACTTGTTCGTTTAATAAGCTTTTGTTACTAGAAGCGGTCATTTCTACAATCTGATTGTTTGCTGATGGTGTTGCTGGTAATGTTACTGGTGATACTGATATTGTTGGTGATTGAAATGAGGGTTCTTCAGTCGCATTTAATAAAGGGTCTGAAGCCATTCTACTAGCTTTTTTTCCACTGTTTGTACTGGCATTATTGCTAGCATTGTTGGTATTTCCAAGAGCATCACCTAAAGCTTGAGAAGAAAATTGATTTGGGTTTAGATTTAAATCTGGACTGGTTTGAGGGTAAGCAACTGACATAAATAATAGTATCCTTTCGCTGAATATAGAGTATTGTTTGATTGAAAATAATTGATAGGAAAAGGTTTAGCTTTTCAGCCAAGGACTATGGCAAGCACCGTGCCAAGTAAGCTAGTAAAATGCTATTAGCCAGCTATTAGTAACTGGTCATAGCTAATGAGCTAATATTTAATCCACCAAAGTACAAAACAAAGATTTACTGCTATAAAGTGATAGGTATCTATTCACTATATATTAATAACTTATTGATATACCTCCAGTTTTGTGTTAGCTCTAATTAGTAAATCTATTAATTATTAGCTATAAGCTCACGTATTAATTAGCTGTTATTTCTTTGCTATTTCTTTGTTATTAAACTACTTTTTTTCTCTATCGCCTGTTTAATGGCAATTAACCGCAATTAATAACAAGACAAAATTTAAGCTTTACTAGGCTCAGGAAAAGTTGAACCACTTGTTATTACAGTGGTTTTTATACATAAGCTTGTTTTAATTCCCTCAACTGTTCTATATAAGCAGCTTATGTTAGTGCCAATTTTGGCACTAACAAATAATGACCTTAACCAGCTTTATTATCTTTAACCTATAGTCAGTAACAATAGAAAAATAAATATTTAAGACCAAAAATGGCACTAAATAAAACTATTTGCTAACTAATTCTATTTATTACTAGTTATAGCCATTTAATAATCAATTGATAAAATAATTAGTCCCAACTTTGGAGCTAAACCTAACTACTTGAAAATAAACCACTTAATCTTAGCAAAACAGCAAAAAGCTATAGTCCCAATTTTGGTAATAGTAAGCCTATTGGACTTTATTGTCAGTAAACCTAAGAATTATAAGCTGTTATATCAACTATACTAATAATATTACTAGTACTTAGTCCCAGTTTTGGCAATAAACCCAAGTTTTCTTATGATTTGATTATTTACTGTATTTACAATTAGTTAGCTGAAAATCTAAAAAGGTCAAAAACCTACATCCTTAGAAATTACTTAAGATATATTGCAGTAAATAAAACTAATTAAATAGCGAGTTAACCTGCAAAAAGCAATTTTACCTGATTAATCAGGGGTAAATAGAGCTATTACTTTGGCACGGTCGTTGCAGTAGGGGAAAGCATATTCTATTTTGCGACTTTTATGAAAGTCGGGTCTTACTACTTCTTTTGAAGTA
>JAHFUF010000355.1:1628-2894 GCA_023265235.1 Blastocatellia bacterium | reverse complement strand
AATACTATTCGTTTTTCTCAAATCAAAAGCTTATAAGTGTCCCCTTAACTATTAGGCAGACTTATAGGAAGTTTACTTGAGCATAGTAATAGATAGTTACTTAAGCTTTGTCCCTTTAGCAAGCGAGCCTCTAACTGATAATTACATCTAGCAACTACAGATTAATTATCAATAGAAAATGCTTATGACTTCCGCTAATTAACAGCCATTAACTCTCTATTTGATTTAATGAATCATTTAATGGTTAATGACTATTAAATTGGCCAGAGCATAAGAAGTTTTCTCTAGCAGCAAAGTTAGTAATTATTGATTTCAGCCCTCAAGCAAGCGCACAGATAATACTGTGTTTATTTTTACTTTTGATGTTCATTTTGACGTTTTAAGTTTTGCTTTCACATATTATTGAAAGCATTAAAACTATATTAACTAATACCAACTAATAGCTTATTAATCATTTATTAATAGCTTAGTGGTAATAGTTTAATGGTGAATCTATGGCTCTAATGAGCATTTTTTTATTCTAATTTCAAGCTATTTTCAATTTATTTTTTCTATTTCTAATTCAATTTCTATTCCTGATTTGTAGGCTACCCAAAGCCTTTCTAACTAACTACGTAAGTATTTGCTTAAAAGGTTAGCTAAAAGCTAATTACTTAATCTAATTCTATCTAAATCCTTAAAAGGAGGATTATTTATGTCTATTAACTTTAATTCCAATCACGGTGCTAATAACACTGATATTAACTCTAATGAAATGTTTAACGAAGCGATTTTGAACTTTGATAACTTTGATAAGCTAAATTTACAGAACCAAATCAATAAAGATGGTTTGGACTATTTACTGGCAGTAGACGAACTAAATAGCAGTTTTGATTCTTTATTTGGTGCTTTAACAGATATAGATGTTTTAGTAACCGCTTAGAATCGTGATGTTTGACAACTGAATATATATTCAATCGCTTGTTTAATAGGCATTCTTATCAATGTTCAATGTATTAAGCTTATAGTTTATACATTGGAATTAGCTTATTAGCTTAGGCTTATAGGTTTATTAGCTTCACTTCAGTAGTTTAAGTTACTCTCAAGCTATTTAAACCGCTTACACTTTAGGCTATCCCTAGTCTGTCTACTTAGATAAGCACTTCAATCTTGTTACTATTTCATGTTTAATTATCCCTTAATTACTCCTAATGGTAACACTTCAATTGTTTTCTTTTTCAGTTCGTCGTTTTTAACTGAACAACTTTCAGTTAATTTCGCTCTTTT
>JAHFUF010000355.1:0-1528 GCA_023265235.1 Blastocatellia bacterium | reverse complement strand
GCTTTTGAACTGGCACACAAAGCACATAAAAATAATACTCTTTTGTATGCTATAAGAAAGAAAAACCATGTTGAAGAACAAGAAAGCCTCTCTTTGGGTGTTGGCAAAGGCTATTGTCATAGAGGAGAACAAGAGAAAGCTAGTTATCATTTTTCTAGGGCTAATCAATTCAATAAACAAAGAACTGAGCTAGAGGTTAAAATCCTTTCTTTAATGGGATTAAACATTTCTGAGGTCAGCTTTGTTAATCCAATTGAATTCTAGTAACCCCCTTCTCTTTTCCTCATGCATAGCATTAATCAACAACTCATCCTGCCAGCATATCTACTACCATCTTCCACGCTTCAACTAACCAACTAATCCATCAACAAACTACCAAACAACGCTACTAATAGGTTCATTTTATTGGCAATTACGCCAGTAGTGTATCCATAGTATGCTTAAACCCTAAATGATTCTAATCAATTTTCATTAAATCTAATTTCTAAGGGAGAAAAATTTATGTCATTCAATAAAATAATCATTGTTGGAAATCTAGGCCGAGATCCTGAGCTTAAATACACATCTCAAGGTCAAGCTGTTTGTGAATTTTCTGTTGCTACTAGCGAGAAACGCAAAGATAGCAGTGGAGAGCTAAAAGAAGAAACCACATGGTTTCGTGTAAGCTGTTGGGGTAAGTTAGCTGAAGTAGCAAGTAGATATTTAGCTAAAGGTCGTCAGGTTTACATTGAAGGTCGTTTACGTGCTCGTGAATGGACTGACAAAGAAGGCAAAACTCGCACTAGCCTAGAAGTATTTACTTCAGAATTAAAGTTATTAGGTAGTCGTAACGACCAAACTAATAATGATTCTGATTCTGTTAAAGCTTCTGAACCTGTTAAATCTCCTGCTCCTGCTAGTACTAGTACTGTCAAACCTTCTGCTAAACCTGCTAAGCCTATTAATGCTGCTACTAAACCTGTTGCTGCTAATTATTCTGATGAGCTTGATGATTCTGTTACTGAAGATGATATTCCTTTTTAGTCACCTTTCTAAACCCCCTTACGCTATTTAACTAATCAAATAACCTAGTAATAATTCTATTCATCTAAGCCAACTTATTGATTTTCAATAAGTTTTAGCCTTAGTGTGCTTATGGATTATTACTAGCTATTGATTAACTCTTACCTCTAATACTACCAACTACCAATTACCAATATCTATCTATTTCTAAGGAGACAAAACCATGCAAAATTCTAATTCAAATCAACCTCGTATCATTCGCAACAATAACCACAATAACCATAATAATCACAATCAAGATGGCAATTACAGCCACAATCAAAACGGCCACAATCACAATCACTATGCTAACCAGCATAACGCTCAACATAACGTTGGAAATGCTGGAAATGTGAATGTGAATAGACCTGTAGTAGCCCAACAGGGAAACCAACAAGGTGCTTACTTGCAGGAAGTCACAGCATTTGCTAGCTATGTTAAGTTTCAAAAGCTAATTGCTGATAATTTATCAATCAAGGATGCAATT
>JAHFUF010000015.1:6905-20563 GCA_023265235.1 Blastocatellia bacterium | reverse complement strand
TTTTTGTCAACTTCTTGCTTAAAACTTAAGTGTTACCCTCACTAAAACACTATAAATCTGAAAGCAGTTTCGTTCTTTTATGAGTAATAATGAAGTACACATCAGCGTAGAAGGAATTACTGATATTGGGCTGTTAAGAACAAAAAATGAAGATTGTTTTTTACTAGCTGATTTTCGTAATGGTAGAACCTTTCCTATTAATACTACTCAAACTACTTCCCTTAGCGATTGTAGCTTTTTACTTGTTGTATCAGATGGTGTAGGGGGTTCAGTTTCAGGAGAAATAGCTAGTCAATTTGCTATTCATGCTATCAATGATTCCTTAGCAAGATTATCCTGGTCAATACCTGCACATGACAGATTAATTGCTGCCGTAGAACAAGCTAATTATGTTGTTTGGAATTACGGTAAAGATATACCAGCATATAAAGGGATGTCTGCTACAGTTACAGCAATTTTAATTGAACAAGATTCTGCTTATATTGCCCAAGTTGGCGATTCTAGAGCTTATTTGATTCGCCAAAACCGAACAACTCAAATAACTACTGACCAATCTTTGGTTGAACTAATGATTTCTAAAGGATTGTTGACCCCTGAAGAAGCGGCTCAACATCCAAGAAAAAATGTTATTTTACAAGCAGTGGGGTTGGAAGAAATCATCCAAGTAGATGTGCGTAAGCTATGCTTACAGCAAAAAGATTACTTAATAGTTTGTAGTGATGGTCTTTCTAATAACGTTCTAGAGAGTGAAATGATGCAGATTATTAGAAATAGTTCTTCTCTTTCAGAGGCTTGTAAACAATTAGTCTCATTAGCAAATGAAAGAGGTGGTAAAGACAATATCACTGTGACTATTGCTTATCTAACAGGAGAAGGACTACCACAAACCTCAAGCCGAGAGTTGACTAGACCTCCTAGCCTTACCCCATTATTTATTTTTGACCCCGATCGTGATCCAGAAAAAACCCATAAGCGAACACGATTACTTAGCGACCCTTCGGTTTGTGTGCTTGAAGAAAATGTTGCGATATTAGAAAATTTATCTGCTTATCCTAATACTCAAGACATACAAGAACGTTATAAAAAACTAAGCCTTTTACTTAATGATGCTCTTGAAATACTAAGTGAACAACAATATGAGATTGAACTAGTAGGTCATTGGGTACAAGTACAGGGAGCAATATATCCTCGCATGCCTGATTTAGAAAATAAAATGCTCTTAGCTCGTGAACATCTTGAACAAGCTTGGAGAATGCTAGAAGAAGTAACTACTGAATTTCGTACTAAAACGTAACCTTAGCTTATGTTTCCTGGGGGAAAAAATGATAAAAAAGCTTTCCAATACTCTATTTAGCCGCTTCGCGCTACTGATACTAGCTTTTGCTCTCTTTCATCCATCTGTCTTAGCATTAGCTAGTGATAAAGAGGACAAAGAAAAAACAGAAACAGCAGAAAAAAAATCTGGTACTCCACCAACTACTAATATAGATATGTCTACGCTCTTACTTAGAATAGAACGTGCTGAAGCTGAAGCCAAAGCTGCTCGTGAAAGTGCCGACGCTGCTAACAAGCGTGCTACTGAATTGGAAAAACAGGTAGTAGAAACCCGTCAACGGCTAAAAGAAACAGAAACACAGCTTCAACAAGTTAACTCCGAAACCCATTTTTTAGCTACTAATAAAACCTCTTATCCTTTGGCTAAGCTGGCAAAGTCTCAAAATCAAGGCGATGGTCAGCAAGAACAAGCTCAAGGAGATGAACAAGAAGATGAAGTAACTCTTAATAGCCTTAATGATCGTCTACTAGAAATAAAAGATATGGTAGATATACATGACTCACGACTAAAAGATTCTAGCCGTCTTTCAGTAGAAACAGGTGAGAAGTTTAATGTAAAACTCTCTGGTACACTCTTATTTAATACATACTACAACACTGCGGGTACAGATGATCCCCCAACAGGGCTTTATTTGCTTGGTGGTAACAATGTTTCCTTAGAAAATGGAGCGAATTTTGGTGCCACTATTAGACAAACTCAGCTAGGTTTTTCATTCTTTGCTCCTCAAATAGGCAAATGGAGACTATCTGGTGATGTACAATTAGATTTCTTTGGTGGTAACCCACCTGTTTATAATGGCCGTGCCTTTAGCCCGCTGCGCCTTAGAATTGCTCGTGCCAGATTAGAATCAGAGCGCCTTGCTTTTGTTGTTGGTCAAGACGATCCTATTATTTCACCTCTTAATCCTACTTCAATAGCTCAAGTAGGGTTTCCTGCACTGGCTGAATCTGGTAATTTATGGTCTTGGACACCTCAAGCCAAGGTTGCATATCGTTTAGTTTCTCGTGAAAATCAACGTCTTATAATTGAAGGAGGTATCTTAGCCCCCTACAATGGACAAACAAACGAAGAGTTTCAATTTGAAACTCGCCCAGATGCAGGAGAACGCTCCCGTTTACCCGCTTTTGAAACTAGAATAAGTTATATACGTGGAGACTTAGACACTATTCCAACTAATGCTTATCTAGCCTTTGACACACAACCCTTCCAAGTAGGAGTAGGAGTCCATTATGGACGACAACTAGCTGTTCCACCTAGAGATAATACACCTGGAACAACAATCAATTCTGTTGCTGTTACAGGAGACTATGTTATACCTATTACAAGCAAAATGACCTTAACTGGAGAGGTTTTTTGGGGACGTTCCTTAGGTGGTCTAGGCGGCGGTATTGTACAAGGAATTGTGTTTCCACAGTATGGTAGCCGCGCCATCGGTGTTCGCAGTATTGGCGGCTGGTCACAGCTTCAAATCAGACCTAAAAATAATATAGCCATTCATTTAGCTTATGGCTTAGATGATCCATATAGTGAAGACTTAATAGATACCAGGTTTGATAGGGAAGGTGGAGTGTCTCGTGCTGCTAATAGGACTTTCTCTGGTAACATTCTTTACCGTTTCCGTTCAAACTTTATTATTTCTACTGAGTATCGATTCATGCAAACCTACTTTAGTAATGATCAGCAGAATCCTACCAGACCAATTCCTACTATTGAACGTAATAAGGTCAACAACCATATCAATATAGGATTTGCTTATTCTTTCTAAGTTATAACAAAATAGCAACTAGGAGGATTGGCTATGAAACGTTTTAAGCTACTAATGATATTAATGGTTCTGGTTTTTATGCCAGTCTTTTTTGTCAATTTCGAGCTTCCTAATATTAACCCTAAAGCAAAAGCACAAATACAAAATATGACTCCCCCAACAGTGCTAGCATTTACTCGATTAGGAGACCCTTTACCAGGGCTTGAGGGTAAGATATTTGGTCGTTTTCAAAGCGGTAAATTTCAATTTGAACGCGATCATCTTGTAGAAGAAGGTCTTGGCCCTACATTTAATGATTTTAGTTGTGTAGCTTGTCACGGTTTTCCTGTTACAGGAGGCTCACTTGATTCTATTGATGATATAACCTTTCGGATTGGGCGAATAACTAGAGGTAAATATAATGATTTAGAACGTCTTGGAGGCGAACCATTATCTAATAAAAAAGTAGTTCCTGGGTGCGAACCTCAAACGGTACCAGCTAAAGCACAATTTGTTTCCCCTCGTGCAGCACAACAACTCTTTGGCTCTGGACTTATAGATGCTATTTCTGAAGCAACTATTTTGTCTAATGCTGACCCTGAGGACAAAAATAAAGACGGTATTAGTGGTCGTCCCAATATGGTCTTTAGTCCACACTTTAATGAATTTAGGGTTGGTAGGTTTGGATGGAAAGCACATTGGCCTACTTTAATAGACTTTACAGGGGACGCTTACATAGTAGAAATTGGTATTTCTAGTCCTGATTTCCCCCGTAATCGTGTAACTAATGGGAAAAAATCTGCTTGTGATACTGCTAATGGCCCAGAAGACTTTGATGGCCGTGTTACAAATAATTTTTTTGATTTTATGGCTCTACTTGCCCCACCGCCCCAAAATCAACTAGACGCTTCTGCCACAAATGGTAAAGCTATTTTTAATTCTCTTGGTTGCGTTAGCTGTCATATTCCTAGGCTCACAACAGCAAATCTTTCTGAACGACCAGATTTAATTACTCCTGTTTTGGCTAATCAAGAGGCTAATCTTTATTCTGATCTTTTACTACATGAAATGGGAGATGAACTTAGGGATGGTATCCAAACAGGGATTGCTCTAGCAAATGAGTGGCGTACTCAGCCTTTATGGGGTTTATCTAGTAAAAGATTCTTTTTGCATGATGGTCGAACTAGAGATATTTCTAAAGCAATTTCTGCTCATGGTGGTGAAGCAACAGCTTCTAGAGATAAGTTTTTGAAACTTAAATCTACAGCACAAAAAGATCTCATAAACTTCTTAAAATCTCTCTAACTATCATATAGCAAAATAATGCTTTAGCTTGAAATGGGAGATTTTAGAGCAAAGACTTTATAAACGAGTTGCTCAATCTATATCAGTTCTGATATATTCACCTGTGGCTATTAGGTTATTGCACTATAGCTGTTTTGGTCTGTTGCTTGAATTTTTTACTGTTTTAATCATAATAAGCTAGTTAAAATACTAATAGCAACATAAAGCCATCTTCTAGAATCAAAAGTATTTACAAAATCTAATGAGATAATAGATTAACTGTTAGCTTGGAAAGATTTACTACCACTATTATTAGGTTTTATTAATAATTCATGAAATATTGTCCTAAATGTCAAAAATCCTTTCCAGATAGTGCTGAACTTTGCCCTGATGATACCACCAAACTAGCTGATTTTGATGTAGGGGGGTTAATAGGGAAAACTGTAGATGGCAAATATGAAATACAAACTTTGCTTGGTTTAGGAGGTATGGGAGGGGTTTTTCGCGCTCGGCATACCTTTATTAATAATGAAGTAGCTATAAAGCTAATCAACCCTAAATTAGCATCACATGAAGAAATAGTAGAGCGTTTTCTACGCGAAGCCCGAGCAGCAGCAGCAATTGACCATCCTAATGCAGTTAAAGTAACAGATTTTGGTCGCGCTGATGGTATGCTTTATTTGGTAATGGAGTATGTTCCTGGTTATAACTTAACTCAATTAATTCGTAAAAAAGGGACTCTCTCTGCTAGTACTACTGCAAATATAATGTCACAAATTTGTGCAGCACTTGATGATGCACATGCTAAAAAGATTATCCATCGCGATCTAAAACCAGACAATGTAATGATTAAAGTAGATCGCAGTAAAAAGCATATTGTTAAAGTATTTGACTTTGGCATTGCTAAAATGATAATTGAAGGTAAACAAGATAATTCCATTACACGAGCAGGAACAATTGTTGGTACTGTAAACTATATGTCTCCTGAGCAATGTCGTGGAGAAGGAACTATAGACTTACGTTCAGATATCTATAGTTTAGGTGTAGTAGCTTTTGAAATGCTCACTGGACGTTTGCCATTTACAGCCCCAACGCCTACAGGTTTGGCTGTAAAACATATAGTTGAACCTCCTCCTTCACTATCTTCTATTATTCCTGAAATCCCTGAAAGTGTTGATAAAGTAGTACTTCGAGCACTTAGTAAAGAACCTAAAGATCGCTATGCTAGTGCAGGAGAATTTGCAAATGAGTTATTACATGCAGCCCATAGCGAAGGATTATATGATCAAGACACAGAATTTCCACCAGTAAGCGGTATATCTACGGGTGATTATAACAAGCCTCCTAAGACTGTTAGCGGTAATACAATTATTTCTACTCAGTTAAACACCCAAGAAACCTCTACAAAAAAGCAAAAACCTATATGGCTTTACCCTATGCTAGGGATAATACTACTAGTGTTTTTGGCAGGTACTGGTTATTTTGTAGTAAATAGAGTTTTCACCAAAGTACCAGCTCCTCCAGGTAGTCAAGAAATTGATAAAGAATTCCCAGGAATGCTCCTAATCAAAGGCGGTTGGATGAAAATGGGTAGTGAGGATGGGGAAGAAGATGAACGCCCTATTCATGAGGTTCAAATAAGTTCATTTTATATGGATGTTGCCCCTGTAACAAACGCCCAATTCCAACAGTTTGTTAATGAAACAAAATATATAACAGATGCTGAAAAAGCTAGTAACGATGATGATTGGCAACGTTACGCTTCTTCAGATCGCTCAGATCACCCAGTAGTTTGCATCTCTTGGAATGATGCAATGACTTATGCAAAGTGGGCTGGTAAACGTTTACCAACAGAAGCAGAATGGGAATATGCTGCTCGTGGAGGGTTAATAGGTGCTCGTTACCCTTGGGGTAACGACGAGGCATCCAAGCATGCTAATTTCGGTAAACCTAAACCAGCAGAAGGAGCACCACGCCCAACTAAACCTATAAAATCCTATGCACCAAATGGCTATGGACTTTATGATATGGCTGGAAATGTTTGGCAATGGTGCAATGATTGGGGTGGAAAATATCCTGCTAGTCCTCCTCCTAATTCTCCTCCTAATCCTCCTGAGATCAATCCTCAGGGTCCAACAAAAGGAGAAGCTAAAGTTTTGCGTGGTGGGTCTTGGTATACAGTTGTCAATAGAATACGTGTATCAGCACGTAGTGGTGATACCTCTGAAGGGAGTGATTATGATATTGGATTTAGATGTGCAAAAAGTAAATAAAAGAGCTTTTTTTAGTAGATTATTAGTTTTAATAGTCTTATTAGTGGTTTCTTTTTCTACTTTCCAAATTAGTTACTCTGCTGCGGTTGGAGTTAGAGTTGAAGCAACTATATCTTTAGCCAATTCTAAAAAGAATGATGTTTCTAATATTGCTATGTGGTTGGAGCCTGTTGGTATTGGAGGACGTTTGCCCAAACAAACTATGCCCTACCCAACTATGCGTCAAAAGGGCAAGAAATTTGTCCCTAAAGTCTTACTTGTTCCTAATGGATATTATGTTAGTTTCCCTAATGATGATCCATTCCCTCATAATGTTTTTTCCCCTTCAGAGGTTAAGAAGTTTGATTTAGGTCTTTATCAAGCAGGGGATAGCCGAGATCAGTTAATGAACCGTGTTGGTGTTGTACCAGTATATTGTAACATTCACCCACAAATGAAAGCCTTCATTATTTCAGTAAAAACCTCTTATTATGGCTTAAGTAATGAAAATGGCAAAGTGGAAATAGAAAATGTCCCTAATGGTAAATACACTCTTAAGGTTTGGCATGAAAGAGCAACAGCAGAAACCTTAAACAAACTTTCTCGCGAAGTGACTGTTACTGCAGCAGGAGCTAATTTGGGAAATATTCAAGTAGATGAAGATGGTTTTACTACTATTCAACATAAAAACAAAGATGGGAAAGATTATTCTCCTGGGTTATAAGTAATTCCAAGATAAATAAGGCAATGCAGCCTTATTTGCCTTGGAATTTTGGTTGGCGTTTTTCTACAAAAGCTTTAACACCTTCAGCAAAGTCTGCTGTTGCTGAAGACTGCATTTGCATTTCAGCTTCTAATTCTAGCTGTTCTGATAGAGAAGAAGTAAAACTAGAATCTAAAAGTTTTTTCAGCCTTCCAATTGCTGCTGTAGGTAGTTCTGCGGCTTGTTTGGCAAAAAACTCTGCTGTTGCCTCTAACTCATCACCCTTTACTACTAAATTCACTATCCCTAACTGATGAGCTTTTTCTGCGTCAAGCAACTCCCCTGTCATCATTAATTCCATTGCTTTAGATAAACCAACAATCCTAGGTAAAAAGAAAGTGCCTCCAAAATCAGGAATTAATCCTATTCTAACAAATGCTTGACTAAATTTAGCCACATCTGCTGCTATTCGCACATCACAAGCAAGTGCTAGGTTAAATCCTGCTCCTGCAGCAACTCCATTTATTGCAGCAATAATAGGCTTAGGTAGCTGTCTCATTAGTAAAATTAGCTTATGGTAGATATCTAAAGCCAGGCGAAATTTTGCTGGAGCGTCTTCGCCTAATACTGTAGACATTTGTTTGACATCTCCGCCCGCAGAAAAAGCCCTACCTGTTGCAGTAAGTATCACTGCACGAATACTATCTTTAGTTGCTAAATCTTGAAAAACTTCTATTAATTCCATTGCTAAATCGGTACTTAAAGCATTCATTGCTTCTGGACGATTAAGCACAACCTTTGCAATATTTTCATTTACTTCAAATAATAATGTTTTATAAGACATCTTTTCTCCTAAACCAGTAAGACTTACAAATTAACTTACAACAACTTACAACAACTTACAAAACCAAGCTTCTAAAATAATACTAAATCTTATTGTTTAAAAACCTTTTAACTAAACCTTATATTTCTAAAAATTTCTCTAGGTGCTAACGACAGACAGACTTACTATTTCCATATCCTTCAAGGCTATTTTTAAATAGCGTCCATCTTTAAGAGGAACAAAATACCCATCTGCACCTCCTCCTGGAGCAGTAGCATTAGGGTTAACTAAGGTAGCCACTGGACTAGGAAGTTGTGCCAAAATAAGGTCAAAATTGGGGATCCTTCTTTTTCCCATAACCAGTATTGACCCTTGAGGTAAGACAATAGGAAAAGTAAGCTCCTGTATTATTTTTTCTAAATTATCCATACAACTTTCTCCTAATCAGTCTATACTTAATAACTTAAAGGACTAAAAAAGAATTAATCCTTTCTTAGTCCTTCTAAAAGCTACTATTTTACAATCACGACACCTGCCATACCTGGGCCTATAGAAGTACAGTTACCTGGTGCTCCATGAAAACGACAGAAATAATAAACAAGTGTACCTGCTTTAGCATTAGCAGGGACAGTAAAGCTATATTTATCACCTGAGCGCAAACCACTAGGAAATTGTGCATCAGAGCTAAAAGTAAAATTACTAGTAGGATTACAATTTGATCCTGTAACAGTATGAATGCTATTACCTTTTTGTGACCAAGTTATCATTGTTCCTGCTGGTACCATTAAAGTAGCAGGAGAAAAGAAGTTATCCATTATATTGACCTCTGCTGTAGCAGCAGCAGAATTTTGCACTGTTGTAGTAGCGTTACCAGAGGCGCTAATAGATACAGATTTAACACTAGCAGTATTAGTAATTACAGTTCCATTGGTAAGGCCAGTATTAACAGTTGCTTGAAAACTAACACTACAAGTACCACTATTAGCATCTACAGTGCCTTTTTTCCAAAGAACTTGTGCAGCAGATTCAGTTACTTTTAAACCACAGCTAGTAGTAGAACTACCTGAAACTAAAGTCAATCCTTGAGGGATTTTATTTGTGATCTTCAATTTGTTTGCTGCTGTATCTCCACTGTTAGTAACTTTAACTGTATAAGTAATCTTCTCACCGGCACCTGCCATATTTTTATCTGCTTGAACAGCTACATTTAGGTTGGCTGCATTTGGTTCAATAACCCCTATTTTCACTGGAGCAACTGATTGAAAACTGGGGCTGTCTGCTTTAATTAAAGCTTGAGGATTAATTTCTTTACCTGTTTCAACATTATTACGTACACGAGCACTAAACATTAAAGCAACCCACTCACTAGGCATAAGTTGATCGACTTTAACTTTTATAACGTTTTTTTGTGTATCAACACTAGTAGTTGGTTCTGTTGATCTAGCAAAATTACTTAAATGAGGATGTATTGTATCAGGTAATAATTCTAGTTCTGCTGGCAATTGCTCAGAAGTAATAACATTTTCTGCTGGTAATTGTCCTTCATTAGTAACAATTACGTGTAACATTACTTCTTCACCAGGACGAGGATTATTTGGGCTAACTGTTTGAAATGCTACTAGTTTAGCTGAACGGCCATTTACTAAATGCTTTACTTTAGTAGTGCGATTTTCTACTCTATGTTCGCTTAATTCTTTACTACTTACGTACATTTGCACGTCTACTAATTCATTATCCAAAGCATCTGTTTTTAAGCGTCCCATAAAAGACACAGTTACAGAATGTCCTGGAGCTATTGTATTAATCTGCCAAACAGCAGAATTACTATCTGGATCAAACTTACCTTCAGTAACATCAAGCACTTGCAAATTAGGTGTAATACTAGCCCGTGCTTGTACATCATTAGCTTGTGCTTGCCCATTATTAGTTACTGTCAAAGAATAACTCTGTATTGCTCCTGGCTCTAGTTCTTTCTCAGGAAAAGCAAAAACCTCAGAATTGATGAAATTTGGACTATGTTTACTAGCTCTACTTAAAAAAGAACCACCAGCAGCAATAGCCACAAAAAACATCAAAATTATAACATTACGTATATTTAGCATATTAAAAACCTTAGACTTATATTTCTGCTCCATAATTTTACTCCTAAAAACATATTTAGATTAAAAACCCATTTAGTTTAAGTACAAAGGTATTGATTAGAATATCTTTGTATAAACCAACTCATATACAATGAACCTGTAAATTTTGTTCGCAACTCCAACAAAACAAACTACTTAATACTAAGACCAATGAAAACAATATTAGTATTTTCTGGAATGTAGAATTCAATTGGAAAAATAATAACTGGGATTTTACTATTAATCTAAAGGATAGTCTAGCCAACAAAATTAGCTTTTTACCACTAACAAAAAGCTCAACTTATCTAAACACAATAATTAAGGAAGGCTTTCCATCAGCACTCTTAAAAGATTTCCACCCATTATTTTTCTTATTTCTTCTTCTGTAAACCCAGTTTCTAGTAAAGCATCTGTAATTTGAACAACCCCTGTAGTGTCAAAAGGTACTATAACCGCCCCATCAAAATCTGAGCCTAGAGCAACATAATCAACCCCAACTAAATCGACAACGTAACGAATTGCCTTAACAATTGCTTTAGCATCTTTACCGCAAACAGCCGTATCCCAATAGCCAATACCTATAACCCCTCTTTTACCAGCAATGTTTTTTATTTGTTCATCAGAGAGGTTACGGTTATTTTCACAAGTCCCTTTTACTCCAGTATGAGAAACAACTACTGGCCCAGTAGCAAGGGTTAAAACATCATCTATAGTTTTTGAGGAAGCATGAGCTAGGTCAATAATCATATGTTTTGCTTCCATTTTCTTAATCATCTCTTTGCCCAAATCTGTTAGCCCTGTTCTTTCTAGACCATGAGCAGAGCCTCCTATTTCATTATCAAAAAAATGTGTTGGGGCCATCATACGAAAACCAGCATCAAAAAGCACATCTACATTGGTAATTTTTCCATCCAGAGCATGTGCTCCTTCTATACCAAGAAACCCTGCGGTAATATTAGGAGTTTTTTCTCTATCTTGTAAATAACCCTCTAAGTCTGTTTTGGTTTTAATAATTCGTAGCTTTCCCTCCGAGTTACTAGCAAAATGATGTAACCTCTTGGCTTGAAATAGTGCTCGCTCGGTTAAACTAGTCCAAGTAGCAATAGGCCAGCGTTCACATAAGGCAAGTAGCAAAATGTTGTCTGTTTTATCGTCATTTTTCTCAATATTTAATTTACGCGGGGTTTTAGTTACTACAGTAAATGCTTGTATAGCTACATTGCCTTCTATTAGCCTAGGAATATCTACTTGCCCCCTTACACTTAACTTAAGTAAATCGCGATCCCAAAGTAAAGAATCTGCATGTAAATCACCAATTAACAAAGTCTTATGCAATTGCCTTGCTTTATCAGACACTGAATAAGGAGGACGGTATAAAACTTTATTATTACTCTCTTCCACTTGACCAGGAGCAATAAAAAAGAAGGCAACCAGTACACCAATAAGAAAAAGAAAACTATAAAAAACACCTTTTTTCCAACCAGATATTTTCATTTTATTAACCTTTTGGCTGGAGAATAAATTCTATAAGCCAATCACCAAACAATGTTCTTCTAGTATCTAGTATTAATCATTAGCCTAATTATTAATAGTTATTATTTTTTATTAACATGAAAATAATATTCTGCTATAGGGGTATAATTGCGCTCAGAATTACGTCCTCTTAGCCTTAATTCATAATCATCAGAGAGAAAAAAAGTAGAGTTAAAAGTAATTACTATCGCTCGGCCATTAGTATCAAGCTTATCACTATTCCAAACACGACGGCCATTTGATGAGTATAGTTCCGCACTATAGCGTTCAAAAACCTTATCTCCTGGAGTATGTAAAGAGAGAATTATATGTTTTACCCCTACAGGAATAAAAATTTGAGCTAACCCTTGGTTTTCCTCTGTAGCCCAAGGATCAATCTGAAAAATTGGTGGTGGGGCTGGGTTATTTTCTGTCTGTTTATTTGTTAAATCTGTAGACAGAGAGACCTCAAAGATAGAGCAGATATGATGGACTAGATCTTCTATCCTGTTATCTAAGGCAATTAGCCCTTCTGGAGACATTGTTTTGATTTGCTCTTGAAAATCATTGTGTTGTTTTTCCAGAACAGCAACATCTTTTTCTAAAGTATCAACCTCTGATTGCAATTCTAATTGGGTAGTATCTTGTTCTTTTAAGCGCACTTCTTGTTGTTCTGCTATTTCCGATTTACGTCTTTGTAGCTCAATAATTTGCTTTTCTAGCTCAATAGTTTGTTTATCTATTTCACTAACTTCCTCTTCTAATTCTTGAACACCTTCTTGGTATTCTTTTAAGTACTGTTTTTGTCTATTAACCAACTTGTCAATTTTTACGTTAAGTATTTTTTGCTCTTCAGCAAAAACTTTTGCTTTGCTATGAGTTTCAACAAGTTTATTCTTAAATTCTGTTACTATTTTTTCTCTCTCTGTTAGGTTTTTTTGTAGCTCATTATAAACAACTGAAGCAACATAATGGTTCTCTATTTGTTCACTAATACTTGTTATTTGCTCTAGGCTTAAAGGTGTAATGACTTGAAGTACTTTTTTTTCTAACCAGCTACTAGTAAGAAAATCAACCTCTTTTGCGTCATTAAGACTTGTGTCTATTTCATTTGTTGTTTCAGTTATAACTTGGTTATTAAGTTTATTATCCATGCTTTTACCTCGTTAAACTCGAGATTGTAGCTACGCTATAATATTGTTTTAAATTTTAGTGTAAGCTCGAAGAAGTGCGATTTTGAATTGAAAGCCAAACTTGTTTACATACCAACCATTAATTAGGTATGTTATAGTGATAGCAAAACCCTACTACAATAATTTAGTTTTTAAGAATCTAAATGACATCTTTAATAGGATCAAACATTTCTCTAAACTCTTCTAACAAAGCGGCTTTAAGCTCTACAAAATCTTCTTCTACTTGGCGATTAGTAACATTATTAACCCTAAGTCTTAGCTTCATTGGTGGAGGGAATCCTTCTGCAATTAAATCAAAAATAGCCCAGCCTGTTGCAGGAGCAGAATCTTTTCCGTAAAAAATACCATAGTCTCTACGGATAGGATCAAAGACTATTGCTACATGCCAATCTGTGCCATAAATTTGTCTTTGGGTGTTTTGATCTGTACCAGACATAAACACTCCAAATCCTGGATGTGTATGATACCAACCGACTATTCGGGCGTTTTGGCCTGTTTTTTGAATATAATCACTGGCCTCTTCCATAACTCTTTTGAGCATACCGCCATCAAATTCGACATGTGTTGAGCCTGCTTGAGCTTCCTCAGCAGGCATAGCATCTGTTACAGCAGTATAGTTTATCTTTTTACCACTAACCTCATCATAATAAAGATTACCTAGTAATACTCCTCCGCGCTCATTTTCACGACG
>JAHFUF010000015.1:0-6895 GCA_023265235.1 Blastocatellia bacterium | reverse complement strand
TTATGGGACCCTGCAATAAAGATTTTTTCTCTAGCCTGGCGTGATAAAAATATACGAAAATCTTCTGTAGGAGGCTCTCCTTCAATCTCCACAACCTCAGGTAACCGCCGCCTTATCGGTTCTACTTCATTAACTTTCTTAATCACAAACTTCATAGCTTTATTTCCTAATCAAGAAAGTACGTCTTGGAGGAGGCGGTGGCTGCGGTGGTTGCGGCGGTTGTGGTGGCTGGTTAGAACTAGCCGTTCCACTAGGAGAATCTGTTACTTTCTTAACTTGAAAAGTATGTGACGAGGAGGGTTCACGACCTGGAACTGGCAGTATTTGTTTATCAGAAGGGAAAAGAGTAGGGTTAGCATAATACCAGTCGGCGGCATTATAGTTAGCAATAGAATAAGGATCAACTAAATCTGGATCATATTGAAACAAACGAGCCAGTTTCACTACAAAAGATCCTAAGCCTTCACGATAGTCCCAACCCCCAATACATACCTTTCCATCAGGCCATACATGAGGATGAAAGATTGGCACCATTTCATGCATCATTACTACAGGCTTTTCAAATGGATGGCTAGGAGAAAGAATTATACGTATCCTATGCTCGTCACGAGTTAATGAAGTATTAATATAACTACGAATATTAAAGCTAACAATATATTCATGTGGTGGAGTGCCATAAGCTTGCCAGCTAATGACATTACCTTGAATAGATTTCATTTCTTCGTAGTCGGCTTCTAGGCGCGCTCGCCTAACGTCTTCTGGTGTTGCCATAGTTGGTACCTCGAAAATAGCAGCGTCTACGATCCGCCGCGTGTATTTAAGAATATGCTTACTACATCACTACTAGCCACACCAAATTGCGCTAGTGTTTGATTAGGTCGCAACTGCATACCACGATAGACAAGTGCCGTACCTGGGGTGTTTGGAATCAAGCCAGCTTCCGCCAAATTACGCAAAATTGCATCTGCAGGCATATCGTCGGAAACTGTCACCTCAACTTCTTTACCATTGTTCTCATTGCGGAAGGTGACATCAATATCTGGCATGGGAAAAATCTCCTTGATTTTTTAGGATCACAAGGTGCGGTGATTACACCGATTACAAAAACTTGTTTCAAGATCAAAACAATCAGGTTGATGGCACACTTCACAACGGTGAGCAGACCTAGATTGTTGAATATCAAACTTGGCATTTGGCGACAAATATTCAGTAGCTTCTGGTGAATAAACTAATGCTCGCAAAAACTGATGACGCAAAAACCGACCATCTTCTGTAAAGAGGCTATTATGACGCTCTTCCCAACGATCCCAGATATTAATGCCAAGATAGCCAAGGAAAAGCACTCCAAACAAAAACGCCATGAAGTCCATAAACACCTCTGCTTTGTGTTTAACACAATTTAAACATTCACCAAGTGTCAGATCTTAATCGTCAATTGTCAAGTGTCGGTTTGGCATTTTAAACTAAATTAATCACAATAGCCAGTATTGAAACACACGCTATGTTAATTAGTCTAACTTAAAATCATTAATTTTAATTAAGGTTACTTAAATACTAATTAAACTACCTAACACCTTAGCACAATCGGCTGTTAGTTCAAAGGCTTTATATTGCCCATTAATGCCACTTGCAGAAAGAATATGTAAAGGAGGAATTCCTAAATCCCAGAGAGTTAGTTTTAATAGCTCTCTGGGAACTTCTTTACGCGAAAAACGAGAAACACTTTTAATATAAGTTTTATCTTCTGTTTTACTACCAAAAGCTTCCATTCGTTCAACAATAGTACGACTACTTATTTCTTCTGTATTTTTATTACAATCAGTACAAATTAACTCATCATCAAAAATACGGTGTGCTGGTCGCATTAAAGGCAGTATTTTACCACAATAACGACAACGAATCTCTAAGATAAATCTACGTCCTAGGTCTAAAATTGCATCTTGTCCTAAATCTTCTTCAATGGCTGAAAATAAATCCGCTAAAGTCCCTTGATGCGCACTTAGCGGTAATTCCCGGATATTTTCATAAGTCCCATGCGCTAGACACTCGTCTAGGGGTTGAAGGGTAATGACTAGATCTCCATTAGTTAATCCATTAAAAGCAATACGTTTACCAGTAGCTGGTTGTTGATTATGTATTAATTTTATTGCTTCTTGAACTTGAAGTGCAGAGATTAAAGCAGAAGTAACTTGTACAGTTGGCATTTTTTCTTCCTGTAAAAACCTCTTACGCACACTTTCGCAGCTATCATAACGTGAGCGAGCATCCTGAATCTGTTCTGGAGTAGCATTACACTCATAACAAACTCCATCACGGCCAAAAATCATTACATTTCCTGATAGACCTAAAATACCAGCATTTATCCAAGGAACCCCAACACTACGACAAGCACGGTTAGTAGCAAGCCTGGCTTCATCATTATCAACACAACCTAGTGCTACATCCATTCTTCTATAAACGCCCAAACCTAAATCCCAAACCATATCTCCATGAAAATATTCTACTTGTGCTGTTGATTCTAAAGCTAAAGCACGGGTAGCTTCAGCAGCAGCAGCAGCTTTTTCTCTGCCAATATCTTGCTTACGAAAAAGCACTGTTCGACTCAAATTTGATCCAGAAATAGTATCAAAATCAACAATAAAAAGACCTCCTACGCCTAAGAGTGCCAAATTCTTTAATGTTTCATTACCCAAAGCACCCGCACCAACAATCATCATTTTAGATTTACGTAAGATATTTTGATCCCACCATTCAATGCGTCTTTGTCTTTCAAATGGATCATCTTCATCTACTTGTTGTTCTTTAAGTTGAAATACCATTTCAGCCTCTAAATATATTTGATATCTACTTTTTTTTCGAGTATATCCTAGTTCTTAATCAAATGGCTATAATTAATAGATTTTGCTAGACAAAAAGGCTCTTATCAATGCTAATATTCTAAAATTGGAAACTAAAAAAGGAACTATTATGCGCGTTTGTCCTCAATGTAACTCACAAGTATCTTTACAGGGTAAAACTTGTAACATTTGTGGTTTAGTTTTTCTGACAAATCCGCTTAATTATAGTACTGAAAATATTTCAGACTACATTATTGAAAGTATCCAAGAGAGTGAAAAAATTTGCCCATCTTGTCACACAGCAAATAAGGCTAGTTGGGCATTTTGTTGTAGCTGTGGCAGTCCATTAGCCAAGACTGCGATCAAGACTGCAATTAAAATAGTAACCAAGCCTCCTTTAGCTTCTAAGCCAGCAATAGAACCAGTGCTGAAAAACAATTTGGTTGAAAATCGCTCGGTTTCTCCTGCTAATAACCGGGCTAACTTACGTAAAGAAAAAACCTCTAAAACAAAGGCTGTAACAAATTCTTTAGGAGGTTTAATCTTTTGTGCTGTTTGTGGACAAGCAAACCCTAAGGACACAGAGGTTTGCCTTTCTTGCCAAAATCCTACAACAAGAACTTTAGCAATGGGTTCTAAATCCAGTCACCCTAGGCTACAGTTAATGAAGGATAGCGGAGAAAGTGAAAGTTATGATATAACTGGAAACGACTTTGTTATTGGCCGTACTCAAGGCAATATTACATTTCCTGAAGATAATTATATGTCAAGTTATCATGCACATATTGTATGTCGCGACCAAAAATATTTCCTTATTGATGAGCAATCAAAAAACGGTGTTTATAAGCGTATTAAAAAAGAATTAATACTTAAAAACGGGGATATTGTGTTAGTAGGAAAACA
Organism: Blastocatellia bacterium; assembly: GCA_023265235.1. GTDB lineage: Bacteria > Acidobacteriota > Blastocatellia > Chloracidobacteriales > JADJPF01 > JADJPF01. The sequence continues at coordinate 3,155 of JAHFUF010000015.1, read as the reverse complement.
GGTTTTTCGCTTTGAGAAATAATTATATCAAACATACTTAGGCTAATTTCTAAATTTGTGGGGTAAAAATGACAGACTCTACCGCTAATATTATTACTACTGTAGCAGGGTTTACTGATGTTGGAATGGTAAGAACTAATAATGAAGACAATTTTTTGATTGCAGACTTGGCTACAGGACGTGTTTTTCTCATCCCACAACGCATTACTCATAAAGGGCCAGAAAATCGATTGCTCTTAGCTGTTTCAGATGGGGTTGGTGGTGCTAGTTGTGGAGAAGTAGCATCTTCTATGGCAGTACATTCTATGCGAGTAGAACTACTACGTCGCAATAACACAACAGATCCCTTTCAACGCCTTGTACAAGCAGTAGAAAAAGCTAATACTTTAATCTGGAATGAAGGCCAATCTAATTCTGAAAGACGTGGTATGGGAGCAACAATTACTGCGGCTTTAATAGAGCAAAACGTTGCTTATATTGCTGAGGTTGGTGACTCTCGTGGCTATGTTATTCATTCTGGCCGAATCAAACAAGTTACTACAGATCAATCTCTAGTAGGAATTTTAGTTAATAGAGGGTTAATGACTGCTGAACAAGCAGAAACGGCTCCTGGACGTAACATAATTTTGCAATCTTTAGGGTGTAATGCAGAAATTAAAGTAGCAGTAAGTTCTATTGAGCTTACCTCAGGAGATTACTTACTATTATGCTCTGACGGGTTAACAGGAAAAGTTAAAGCAGAAGAGTTGCTTCAACATGTAGAAAGTAATTCATCTATAGAAGAATGTTGTAAGCAACTAATTGATTTAGCAAAAGAACGTGGAGGAGAAGACAATATTACAATTGTCCTTGCAAAATTTGATGGCCAAGGACTTAGACCTGCTGAACAAGTAACTCGACTTACTACTCATATTGAAATTTTAGCCGCCTTTGATCCAGAAGACGAAACACAACGTAAAAAACAAAAAGCAGAAACCAAACTCAAGTCCCAATCAAAGACTGACTCTGGAGATGATCTTTATAAAACCAAACGCCTTAGTTCGGAAAAAGGAAGAGAAGCTTCTTTTACTAACACCATTGGCGCTTCAACCAAAGAGCCTTTGACCAAAGAGGCAAAACAACTCTCTGAGCTATCAACCTTAAAAATACAACCAGACCGAACTAGTCGCGAAAAACTACTAGAACAAAATTATGCAACTGAAGCAGCTTTAACTAATATATTAAACAATTTACGTAGACAAATTGATCAGTTTCGAGAAATGGTTTTTTGGGCTGAGCGTGATGGAAACACAGCGACTCCTGTTAGCGAAACAATAAAGAAACTTGAGCAACTAATCCGGCTCATTGAAAGTAACAGACTGTCTTTAACAGAAGCTAATAAATTAATCGAACAATTTTCCAAGTAGATTTGCCATAATAGCTACTACTTAAACCTGGCTCATTAAAAGATACAGAAAATAGAACTAATAGTTTTAGAGAATTATTGGTTCTGTTTCTCTTGGATAAAGAAAATTGATAGGCTATTAACTAATTTCTTTTCGCACTAAAAAATATTTGATAACCTTATTTCCCTGTAAGTAAAATTTTCGTTGCTTTACGATAAACATTAGACATTATTGGTAATAAGCAAATGAGCAATATAAGTGACTATAAGCCAATAGCGATAATCTCCTAAATCTCTATTTTCGATAATGTCTACTATATTAATACTTAATGCGATGATTTATTATAAATGACTAAATCTCTTGATATATTAACAGGTTTTCTACAAGTATCTACTTGGTTAGCAGAGTCCTTAGACTTAGATCAACTCTTACCTGCCTTAATCCAATCTGCTATAGAACTTGTTCCATCAGCCGATTCAGGGTCTTTACTTCTTTATAATGAAATAGAAAATTTGCTTGAAGTTAGAGCGGTTTATAATTATGGGCCAGAGGTATTAGGCTTAAAATTATCCTTAGATAGTGGTATTGCTGGTTGGGTTTTCAGAAATCGCAAACCTGCCATTGTAGAGCATTTTTCTATAGATCCTCGAACTTATTTTTTCCCTGATCAAAATGAGATTGCGCCTATTAAATCCTTAATAGATGTTCCATTATGTGTAAAAGATAGAGTAATTGGAGTAATTTCTTTTGATAATCTTTCTAAAACCAATGCTTTTAGCGAAGACGACTTAAGAGTAGTAAGGTTTTTTGCTAACAATGCAGCTATAGCAATAGAGCGAGCACGCCTTTATGAAGATCTAAAAAAACAAAACCAACAATTACAAGTTTTGTATCAACAAACCCAAGAAACCTCTCGTTTAAGAACAGAGTTTCTTAATTGTGCCACTCACGAACTGCGAACCCCATTATGTGCAATTATTGGATTTGCTGAGCTTTTAATAAATAGCTCTATTGAACAAGTAACTGATCGCCATCGAGAATGGTTTAAGATAATTTATCAAAGTGGACAAGATACACTTAATTTAATTAATGATATTCTAGATTTGTCTGCTCTCTTATCAGGAAGAGTAATTCTATATCCTCAGCTATTTTCCTTAACAACCTTAACAGATAGTGTGCTCACTAAAGCAAAAGAATGGGCAAAAGACAAACCTATAGATATCACTTATTCTATTTCTCAAGATCTCCCTCCTTTATACCTAGATCCAAACAGAGTACAGCAAATTTTACTAAGCTTAGTGTCTAATGCAGTTAAATTTACTAGCCTAGGAAAGATCTCTATTAAAGCTAAACCTATTAATACAGAGCGTTTTTTAATTAGTGTCTCCGACACTGGTATAGGAATAAAACCAGAGCATGTAAACTTAATTTTTGATGAATTTGGGCGTGTTGATAATTCTACAACTCGTGACTATAACGGATTAGGTGTAGGGCTTTCTATAACCAAACGTTTATGTCAACTAATGCAAGGAAATATTTCTTTAGAAAGCACTTATGGAGTTGGTTCTACTTTTACTATTGACTTACCCGTTCGCAATAGTGAAACAACCTTAAATGGTTCAATCAATTAAATGCCTCTATTTTAAATTTTCTTTTATTTTTCTTTTAGAACCTTATTTTGCCATTGCGCATCTAAAAGCTAAATTTTGCCCCCTATCCTATAATCTCCTAGGAGACCTAATATGAAAAGCTATAAAATTATTAGTTTTG
>JAHFUF010000354.1 GCA_023265235.1 Blastocatellia bacterium | reverse complement strand
AGATGATACTGATGGTGTATCATCGATTTTTTATGCTAATTCTTTGGATGGTAACGAGTTTTCTTCCCCAATAAACCTTTCTCGAAATGTTGACCCAGCAATACGTCCAACTATAGCGTCTGATAAACAAGGTAAGATACATATTATTTGGCAAGAGGCTAACCTTTTAGGGAATTTTCTGGTTTATACTCGCACAGATGATTTAGGAAAAACTTTTTTACCTAAAAGGATTATTACTCCTGATATCCCTAATTCCATTAACCCCGCTCTAGCAGTGGATGCAAACGACACGATTAATTTAGTTTGGTCGGCTAATTTAGCCAATTCTCAGACAGCAATTTTACTTGCTGAGTCTAAAGATGGTGGAGAAAATTTTACGATTGTTAAGACTATAGCTAGTACTACAAAACCTGTAGTCTATGAACCAATATTGACCATAGATAGAAATACTTTTCACCTTGCTTATACAATGCTTGAACTTACTCGTCAACGCTTTGATAGTTCGTCTTTTGTTGCAGGGCTTTTTTATCAACGTTCGACTAGTGAAACACTTGATTTTGCTGAACCAATAAGCTTAATTCCTAAAGATTTTATTTTGGCTGATTCTCCAGTACTTTTGGCAAATGGACTAGGGCAAGTAGTATTAGTTTTTTCTGGGTTTAGTAGCCAAATGGCTTTTCCTAGTAGAGACATTTACTATATGCAGTCTTTTGATAATGGAGCAAGCTTTTTCTTTTCACCAAATACAATTTCTAATGGTAATGGCGATTCTACAGCAGTTGCGGCGGTCTATGGTGCTGATGGAACACTTAATGTTTTATGGAGAGATACTCAAAAGCAAAACTTTGATATTTTTATTAATCGTTTAATGCCAGGAGAAAGAGATTTTATTGGCTCAAATGTTGTTTCACAAAACCTAGGGATTTCTGATTTTCCTACTATTGCCCTAAGCAAAAAAGGCAATATAGCGATTGCTTGGGCAGATGATTCCATAGGTAATAGCGAAATAGTTTTCTTTACTTTAACTGCTAATGATTTACCAGCAATTCAAATTGATAATTTTTTTCCTGCACAGTCTGGTATTGGTGAGACTGTGACAGTCCAAGGTACAAACTTTAGCAATACTCTAGAAACAAAAGTTGGACAATTAAGTACTAGGTTCAAGGTTATTTCTAATCAAGAACTGGAAATAACTATCCCTAATGGTACAGTGTCAGGCAGTATTGGAGTCTTTTCAAACGCAGGACAAGCGCGCTCTAAACAACCGCTTATGATTAAGGACAAAGTAGGGGTTCAGCCTGCAAGTATAAACTTTGGACAAGCTCTTCAAGGAAAGGCTGTAACAAAAAGCTTCCAAATAGTTAACCTTACAGGTGCCTCAAAAACTATTCGTCGAGTATCGTTTACTAACCCAGGGTTTAGTCTAGATAAAATAAAGTTTCCTATAGTAATTCCTTCTAACTCAACATTGGATGTGCCAGTAGTTTTTAATCCTACTATGTTAAGCCTTCAGGGTAGTTTAGCCCTTATAGATGTGGATAATCCAAACTCTATTGGGCTGTCAATAGAGCTTGTAGGGATTGGATTAGATAACCAAACTCCTTTGGTCACTTCTTTAACACCCGTAGGAGGGGAAGAATTTACTCCTGGACAGCAAATAAAAATTACTTGGAGAGCACAAGACAATACATCAATAGCTAGGCAAGATATACAGCTTTCTATTGATGGTGGAGGTACTTTTCCTATTACCATTGCTAGTAAGCTTGTTGGAGTAAGAGAATTTCTTTGGACTGTCCCAGAAATTGACACTACATCGGCAAAGGTTAGAATTGTTGCAATAGATGTATCTAATAATCAAGGAGAAGCAATGACTCCACGCAATTTTGCTATTAAACCCAAGAAACGTAGATAAGAGAAGACAAAATGAGTCGAGAAAAACCAGCAGAAATATTAGACAAAGATAGTGTCTGGAAAGAGTTATTAGAAAAATACTTAAAAGAATTTATGGACTACTTTTTTCCAGAAGCAAGTAGTGAAATAGATTGGGAAAGAGGCTATAAGTTTTTGGATAAAGAATTACAAAAAGTAGTAAGAGCAGCGGTAGGAAAAAGAAGATACGTAGATAAACTTGTACAAGTATGGCTAAAAAATGGAAAAGAAAGCTGGGTACTTTTACATATAGAGGTACAAGGTCAATGGGAAGAAGAGTTTGCAGAACGAATGTATATTTATCAGTATCGAATCTTTGACCGTTACAAAAAAAGAGTAGCAAGTTTTGTCGTTCTGGTAGATGAAAACCCTAATTGGAGGCCGTCAACGTTTGGTTATGAGCTACTAGGGTCAAAGCTTAAATGGGATTATCAAGTAGTCAAACTATTAGACTATCAATCAAAATGGGCTGAGCTTGAACAGGATAATAATCCATTCTCCTTAGTAGTAATGGCTCATTTGAAGCTACAAGAGACTAAAGATAATGTAAATGAGCGTTATCAATGGAAGCGAAAGCTAGTAAGAATGCTCTATGAAAGAGGATATAGTAAGGAAAATATCTTAGAATTATTTCGATTTTTAGATTGGTTGTTAATTTTGCCAGAAGATTTGGAAGAAAAGCTATCATATGAAATAGAGGAATATGAAAGGAGTGAACTTATGCCTTATGTTACTAATATTGAACGCCACCTTGAGCGTAGATTGATACAGAAAGGTTTAGAACTAGGAAAACAAGAAGGTCGTCAAGAAGGTCGTCAAGAAGGTCGTCAAGAAGGAGAAAGGTTTCTAGTAATACGACTGTTAAAAAAAAGACTAGGCGAATTAGACGCAGTGCTAGTAGAAAAACTTAATGCCTTAACGATAGAACAGTTAGAGAGGTTAGGAGAATCCCTGTTAGATTTCCAGAATAAAGCAGACTTAGAGCAATGGTTAGCAAATAACAATGATTAGTTGCAGGGTTTTCTCATAAACTAAAAGTGAGATTAAAATAAATGGATTTTTTGCCAATAAATTATGCAGTAAATGTTCTATGTGCACTTTTTGCAGCTTTAGGATTTTGGGCGGTTGGGCGTGTTGCCCGTCGTAGGGTCTTTAGCTTACCAGAAGATGGGTTAGTAGCCTTATTTGATTTTGCTATTGGGGCTTGGCTAACTTGGACAGTGTTTTTCCTAGTAGGTTTAGCTGGAGGTTATCGTCCTAATATAGCTTGGTTTGTATTAGGGGCTAGCTCGGTTATAGGCATTACACAATTACCAACAGTATTTAGTGAAGTTAAAAAACACATTACAACTTCTTTAGCAAAAATATCTGCTTATGAGTTAATCCTAGTGGTTATTTGTTTATTAGTAGTTTTATCTGCTGGGATTGGAGCATTAACCACACCTGCTGCCCAAGACGCTTTAGTACACCACTTAGCTTTACCTAAAGATTATATTAGGGCTGGGCGAATCTTGGATCTTCCTTATAACTATTTTTCCTATTTTCCTGCTGCGATGGAAATGCTTTTTTTGTATGGATTGCTGGTTTGTGGAGCAGGAATGGCTACTTTACTACACAATTTTTTTGGAGTTGCTACTTTTTTTGCCATACTTGCTGGAGGTAAATACTTACAACTTGGTCGTAGGTCGAGGCTTTTAGCTGCTACTGCATTTTTAACCATTCCTACTGTTTGGATGGAAATGTCTTGGGCTTATATTGATTTAACGCTTACTTTTTATATTACTTTAGCAATGCTTGCATTACTAAGATGGCGTGAAACCAAAGAATTTGCTTGGAGTTGCCTTTTTGGTTTTGCTTTAGGAGGAGCTTTATCAACTAAGTATACTACTTTGTTTGTTGGGGTAATTGTACCCTTATTAATTTTGTTTGTCTTAAAGGAGCATAAGCAAACTACTTTTAAGGCAGTATTAAAATACCTGTTTGTTCCTGGTGGTATAACATTTTTAGTTTCTCTGGTTTGGTTTGTGCGCAATGTTGTTTGGACTAATAACCCTTTGTTTCCTTTCTTACTTAATGTACTTCCTAGTAATAATATTGGTTGGGACGCAGAACGAGCAGCAACAACTTTAGTAATACTTAGTCGTTATGGTGGAGACAAAAGCTTTTTGGATTATTTACTACTACCTTTTAAGCTTTCGTTTTTAGCACGTTATGAAAGCGATCAATATTACCAAGGCATTATTGGGGCATTTTATATTTTTACTTTATCTATTTTCTTCTTTATAAATAGAGTGCGTAAAGAGGTTTTATATTTACTAGGTTTTTCAGCAGCATTTTATTTTTTTTGGATGATATCTTCACAACAAATTCGCTACTTATTACCAATATTTCCTTTACTTAGCTTAGCTATTACAATTACTTATGACCAACTGATCCAAAAAGGATTAACCCCAAAATGGCAAATAATAAATAAAATATTTTTAACATTAGTAATGATTATTTTTTTAGTTAATTTAGTAATAATTGGATATTATTTTAATTCTTTTAAGTATGGACAGCTTTTTACTAGACAAATTTCTGCTACTGATTACCTACGTAATAAGTTTGATTACTATGTTGCTTATGAATATATGAATCAAAAAACTCCACCAGAGAGCAAACTCTTCCTAGTAGATATTAGTAATCAGTCGTATTACTTAGAGAGAGAATATTTTGGAGACTCAGTTTTTGAAGACTATACTTTAACTAAAATAGTTCAGAGTTCAAAAACTACTATAGAAATAAAAGATAAAATACGTGCAATAGGTATTACTCATCTAGTCTATAGGCGTTCTATTCTTTTAGGAGCTAAAACAATTCCTTTTAATAAAGCAGAAGCTGATCTTTTTATTAAGTTCTTACTTGAATACGGGGAAGTCGTAATATTAAATGACAAAATCGCACTATTTTTTATTAAACCTTAAGCAATATTTCATCAGGAAGTTCAGAGGAGAAACATTTGAGTACTATCACAAGTTTTAAGCTAATAGGAGAGCCACAACCTTTGGTTTTAGTTCCTACGTACATCAATGGGCAAGGCCCATTTGACTTTATTTTAGATACAGGGGCAAGTACTTCACTTTTAACACCTTCATTAGCAGAAAAACTAGGTGTAGTTTGCCAAGATGAGAGAGAAGGACTAGTAGCAGGGGGCAAAATAGTTTTAGGGTTAGGTGAAGTTAATTCTTTTTCTATTGGACAAGCTAAAGTGAACGATCTACTAGTTGGAGTAGTAGATTTAACAGATGTTTGCCAAGCTATTAATGCTGAAGTGTCAGGGGGAATAGGTTATAACTATTTGCAAAACTTCCATATCCATCTTAACTATCAAAAACAGGTTTTACGGCTAACTACACCAATTAATTCACATTCATTAAGTAACAGTATTAATCAAATAAAGTTTAGACTTGCTCACCCTCAAAGACCGCTAATTGTTGTTCCAGCAATGATTAATGATACTGGGCCATACTATTTTGCTCTTGATACAGGAGCTTCTGGAACAGTTATATCTGTTGATATTGCACAGGTTTTATCACTAGAAAACAAATCTATGGAGACAGTTACAACCGGAGGAGGTTATCAATTAAGTATGCCTATCACAGAAGTTTCCTCTTTAACAGTAGGCAATGCAAAGGTAGAGAACTTAGTAGTGGTAGTGGCAGATTTTTTTGGCATGCTTAGTAAAGTAGCAGGAATAAAGCTACATGGAATAATAGGATTTAATTATTTAAAAAATTTTATTATTGAAGTTGATTACTTGGGAGAAATGCTAGGATTACAGCCAGTGTAATTACATGCATGTCAACGACCCCCACTTAAAAATCTTATAAATTTTTTGAAGTGGGGGCTTGCAAGAGTCGAAAGATGATTGTAAGCCCAGTTGATTAGCCTAAGCCAGCAGGTAGTAACTGGCTACGTTA
>JAHFUF010000353.1 GCA_023265235.1 Blastocatellia bacterium | reverse complement strand
TAGCTCCTAATAGAATCACTTGGCTTACTTTATGTTGAAGAACTTTTGGGTGATTTGTGCAAATAGCCCATTGTTAGCTACCCTTGCCCAATTCAGCTTATCCTGCAAATCAGCTAACAAGCTAGCCGCAATAAGCTCAATTTGCACCTTAATCAGCCTCACTTGCTCGTCAGCATATTTACTAGGTAGCATACAATGTATTGTTGCTTCTTACTAGCAAAGATTTTGTTCACTTTTAGTTGAGGTCACGTATCAACTAGCTCATCTGCTAGCCTCTCAATAAACAAATATGGACTTACTTGCCCTAATTGGTCAGCCCCTGGTGCTGCATAGATGATTGTTTTGCCTTTTATCTCAACCATAATAAATTATATTTTAGCTACACTTACGCTTTTTGACTAGCCTTGAGTTACTGTATCAGTTTGCACCAACCCCCGCTTTTTTAAGTTCATTTCTGAGGTTCTCTTCATCACGTCCCCCAATAAAATGAGTAACTATTTTTCCATCTCTATCAACTACAAAAGCTGTTGGTAAACCTTTTACCTGATATTTACTGCTAACTTCTTTGTTGCTATCAACTAAGCTTTTAATTTTATATTTATTCTTACTTAAGAATGTACTCACTATATTTCCTTGTTCAGCACTAATTGTTAAAGTTACTAAGCCTTTACCTCGGAATTCTTCAGCTATTTTTTCAATATATGGCAACTCTTCACGACAAGGAGCACACCAAGTCGCCCAAAAATCTATTAGTACTACATTGCCTTTTAGCTTCTCTAAAGAAACTTCATTACCTTCTACATCTTTTAATACAAAGCTCGGAGCTTGCTCATTAACCATGTTTCTAACTCCTAAAGCCTTAAATAGCTCATCCTCTGAAAAGCTATTTTCTTGACTAGCATTTGTTTCTGACTTTTTATTACTTTCCTGTGCTAAGACAGGTATTGAGACGCAAAACATAACTATGAAACTAAAAATAAACATAACTTTTATCATCTTCGTTTTTTTACCTTTTCTAATAATATTGTTTTTTTTGATTCTGAACCATAATAACCTATATTTTAGCAGCATTATGCCTTTTAACTAACCTTAATCTTAATCAGGACATGTGACGTTACTTCAGTATTAGTTGACCTACCCAACTTAATGCTCTATAGTAGCACTATCAAGTTAACCAAATTAACTTAGATAATTCAAGACTCTACCTATTACTTAAAGTATTTTTGATTTATAAATACTAACTTACACAATAGCTTACATTCATTATTGCGGATAAATGTTCCATTAACGCTATCTGATAATAGCTCAGTCTTTTACGACTGGGAATAGAAAACACAATGAATCTAACCTTGAAAAAGAAAAGAGGATATATGAAGAAAGTTTTTACTCGAATAGGGCTATACTCAGTAATAATAGCTACGTTGCTATTAATGTCTGGATCATTGGCTAACCCAACTGAAGTGAAAGCAAATTACTGCGACGAATACATTAGACTTTATCGGTAATAAGAAAACGAGCAATGTAAGTGCTTATAAATCAATAACAATAATCTCTTAAAACCCTATTCCCGATAAAGTCTATTACCTATTCTTTTTTAATGTTAAACCTATTTTCTTAGGCAAAGACTCGTGCAAGCCTCTTTTTTATTTAGCTTAGCAACTTATAATTAAACAAATTTAGCCCAATAATATAATTTGGCTAAAAAAGTGGCAATATCTAACCTGCTTAAAAGAGCAAAAAAACCTAGGAGACAAAGGTGAGTAGATCAAAAACTAATTCAATTGCAATCCCGCCTGAACTTAAACAAGCAACATTCAAAATAGTTGAATCTTATGGCTCTAAGGACGCATTTATCCAACACCTTAATCGTAGCCGTTTACCTTCTCGTGAAACTATCATCACAGTCCTAGCCTCTGTACAGGAATTGATTTTTCCTGGTTACTTTGGCATTCTCGGTTTAGATGAAAGTAATATTGCGGCACGAACACATAATCTTGTATGTACTCTCTTTGATGATATTCGCGCTCAAATTAGCCTTTGTTTACGCTTAGAGACGGAAGACAAATCACTTTCTGAGTTGCAAAATCAAGCAGAAAAAATTGCTCTTACTCTAATAGAATCTATTCCTGGACTACGTACAGAGCTTTCTTTAGATATACAAGCAGCCTATATTGGTGACCCAGCAGCACATAATTATGATGAGATTATTTTTTCTTATCCAGGTATTTACGCAATCATGGTCTATCGTATTGCTAATCGTTTAGCCCAACTAGGGGTGCCACTTATTCCTCGTGTTATGACAGAACATGCACATAACCTTACTGGTATTGATATTCATCCTAAAGCAAAAATTGGTAGTAACTTTTTTATTGATCATGGAACAGGTGTAGTAATTGGGGAAACTACTATTATTGGTAACAATGTAAAGATTTATCAAGGAGTAACCCTAGGAGCACTTTCATTTGCTAAAGACTCTGATGGGGCTTTGATTCGTGGAAATAAACGTCATCCTACTATTGAAGATAATGTAATAATTTACTCTGGAGCAACAATACTAGGTGGGGATACAGTTATTGGAGAAGGCTCAGTAATTGGCGGTAATGTTTGGCTTACTCACTCAGTGCCCCCACATAGCAAAGTAATTATTGAAGACCCTAAAATGCGTATTAAACAATCAATAATTTAACCGTGACAGAGGGCGAACATATATCGCCCTACATTTAACAATCATTCGCTATGGATCTTAAATTAATTCAGTGGTTTACAAATGCTAAGGATTCTCAAAAGCATTTGCTAATTATTCTACTAATAGCTTTGGTTACCCTAGTTTGTTTTGCTAACAGTTTATCTGGAGAGTTTATTTTTGATGATTATATAGTTGTACAAGAAAACCCTAACATACAATCTCTTTCTAATATATTTAATTTATTTCAACAAAGTTACTTTGGAAAAGACAGTTCAGCAGGAACATATCGCCCAATAACTACTATTTCTTTCGCGCTTAATTTTGCTTTAAGCGGTTCAAACCCTTTTAGCTACCATTTAGTAAACATTTTTATTCACATTATTAATTGTTGGTTGGTTTATTGGCTTTGTAATTACTACAGCCAAACTAGCCTTTTAGCAACATTTTGTGCATTATTTTTTGCACTACACCCAGTACACTCAGAGGCTGTAAGTGCTATTTATGGCCGTCCAGAACTTCTAGCAACAATGTTTTTGTTAATTTCTTGGTGTTGTTATTTACTTTCATATCAAAATAATTATTGGCATATATTTTCATTAGTAAGCTATTTTTTATCACTGCTTTCTAAAGAAAGCGGTATAGTTTTTCTTGGTATTTTATTACTAGCTAAGATATGCAAAGAAAACCCCTTGTCTATAAAACTTATTATAGACAAAAACTTCCTTGCTTACGGATTAATAACTCTTCCATACATAATAATTAGAGGGCTTGTTACAAAAGCTTTTGGTGTACCTATATCTGGTCAATTTTTTGCAAACGAAACGTTTCTAACTCGTGTATATACAATGAGTTTAGGTTATGTTGAATATTTTAAACTATTAATCTGGCCAGCAAAACTTTACATAGAATATAACTATAGTGTAATTCCTAAAGCCACAACCATGGGCTTTTCAGTAGCTCTATCTTTAATATTAATTATTTTTATTATTTTTATAGGAGTTTGGCAGACTAGGAAAAACCCCTTAATCGCGTTTGCAATTTTGTTCTTTTTTGTTACTACTAGCATAGTTTCAAATATATTTATTCCTACAGGGGTTTTGATTGCTGAACGAACCATTTATTTACCAGTAGCAAGTGTTTGTTTACTTTTAGCAGTTTTACTTTGCAAGCTTTATGAAAAAGGGTGGCAAAAGCTTGCTATAGGAGGGTTTATCATAACTTTATCCCTAGGTGCTCTACGTACTTACAACCGTAACCTTGATTTCCAAAGTGATTTTACTTTGTTTAGTTCAATTCTAAAACTTGCACCAAATCATCCTAAAGGAAATTATGGACTTGGGTTATATTACGAGCATACAAATCAATTTGATAAGGCTGAGGTCTATTTTAAGAGGGCGTTGGAACTATCTCCTAATTCGGCGTTAATACATGTGATTATTGGAAATTTTTATAACAAACAAGGTCGCACAGATATCGCAATGCTAATGTTTAGGAAAGCATTAGAGCTTGATGACAACAATGCAGATGCTCATAGCTTTTACGGTGCAGGACTACTAGCACAAGGCAATTTATGTGAGGCTAAAAAGCATCTAGGAAAAGCCATTAGCCTCAATAAAGCTTTAGCTAAAGCACATAATAACTTAGGTATAGTTTATGCTCAGCTAAATCTTCATTTAGAGGCAACAAGCGAGTTTGAGACTGCAATTAGCCTAGACCCACAATATTTTCAGGCTAAAGAAAACATAAAATTATTAAAAGAAAAAGCAGACCCTTTAGCTAAAAAAATTAACTGCCCTGAGCAAACAAATTAATGCGTTTTTTGAGGAAAAAACCTTCTCTATTCAAAGGAAGATAATGCTATTATTCTGAAACTAATATTTATTCCAGAATAAGTAATTTATCTAGAGATTTAACTTATTTATTGTATTGAAAGGATCAATTATGAGATTAAAAGCTGTTATTCTAGCAGCCTTACTTTGCACTAGCCCAGTTTTGACACAAGCACAAACTAAATCTATACCTAATAATAAGCCTATAGCCAATAACCCTATGGCTAAAACACCTGCTAAGCCTCAACCAGAAACAACACCTTCTGTATCTCAAAATAAAATTGATCCAGCCCAAAAGGTAGCGGCTTACCTTGAATTTCTACAAGCACAACAAAGCGAAGCAGAAAATAACTTTGTTAAAGCTGTAGAGCAATACAAAAAAGTTATCCAACTGGATCCCACTGAACCTGAACCGCATGCTGCATTAGGTAATCTTTACCTGCAAAATCGTAATTTACGCGATGCAGAAACTGAAGCACGCCAGGCACTAAAAATCAGTAAAGATAGCATTGGTGCACATAGGTTACTAGGAAGGATACTAGTAAACGAAGGGCTTAGCGGCACAGGGAACAAAGATAAAATCCAAGAAGCAATTGTTGAATTTCTAGAAGTAGTGCGTTTAGATAAAAATGATGCTGAAGGATGGAAACTCCTTGGTGCACTTTATTCAAGTAGTAATGACACTGATAATGCCTTAAAAGCCTATCAGAACTTAATCTCACCTCGATTTGCTGCATTTGCTGATTATTTTGAAATTGCACGTATTTATCATGGAAAACAACAATACCGTGAAGCAGCACAAGCAGCGCGTCAGGCCTTTGAACAAGGTGATAACAACCCTCAAGCAGGGTTTTTACTAGCAGACTCATTACTACGCTCAGGACAAACTTCTGAAGCAATTGAAATTTTTCAAGCTGCCTTAAAAGAAACTCCTAACAGTGTAGGGTTAACTTTTGGTCTTTGTGAAGCGTTTGTTCGCGCTGGTCGTTATGATGATGCTGGTCAACTACTTAATAAAATCCTAGAAAGTGATGCTAATAACCTACGAGCACTTAATCTACTAGCACAAGTGCAACGTCGTAGTGGAAAACGCCAAGAAGCAATAGTTACACTTAAACGCGCCCTACAGGGACAAGATGTTTCTGATGGTCTAGAAGTCCAATTTGAACTAGCAGAAACCTATGAAGAGTTAGGGCAAATAGACAACGCAGTTATGTCCTACGAAGAAGCCTTAAGTGCGATTGCTAATCCAGATGGTTCAATATCTGAATCAAATAGACGTAATGCAAGCATTGTAATGCGAGCAATTCTTAACGCTTACCGCAATGCTGGACAACGAGACAAAGCCTTACAGGTAATTGAGCGAATGCGCAAATCT
>JAHFUF010000352.1 GCA_023265235.1 Blastocatellia bacterium | reverse complement strand
CTTTATCCCTAATGAACTAATTTTTATGGATGGTGAATATGAGTTTGCCTCAATGTTAGTCGAGCGTTTTACTTGTTATCATCGTCGTAGCTACGTTTGTAAAAGCGGTGTTGGTGATGTAATAATCGGGGCCGCAGCAACTATTGCTGAATACAATGGAGTAGACAATGTTTCGCATATTAAAGACAAACTTGTTGAAATGACTCACTTAAACGAAACCATTTATGGCACTGGAATAGCATCGTCTTATCAATCCCAGCCAACAAAATCTGGTGCATTTATTTGTGATGATATGCTAGCAAACGTATGTAAGCACCATGTAACAAAAATGCCTTATGAAATTTCCAGGCTTGCCCAAGATATAGCTGGGGGACTAATGGTCACAATGCCTTCTGAGAAGGACTTTCGTAGCTCTGAAGTTGGGCCATTGCTAGAAAAATACTTAAAAGGCCGTGCTGATATACCTACAGAATATCGTATGAGGGTTTTAAGGTTGATTGAAAATATGACTTTAGGGCGTAATGCTGTAGGTTATTTAACAGAAAGTATGCATGGAGCAGGCTCACCACAAGCACAACGTATCCAAATTGCTAGACAAATGCAGCTTGAGTTCAAAAAGCTCCTAGCTAAAGAGCTTGCAGGGATTGAAGAACAAAGACGTGAGCAACTTACTAGTGAGATTAGCGATTATCTTGGACGCGTTTTTGATACAAAGGTTTAACTAGACATTATTGGGAATAATGAAATGTAAGAGAAGAAGGGCGAACTGTTCGCCCCTACTTTTATGTCATGTTTTATATTTTTCATACATTTACAAAAAATATTTCCTTGTTTTCGATAGTGTCTAATATGGCAATTTAACCAACAGTAGCCGAGTTTGACGTTTGTTTTGCTAGTTTTTTTAGCAAATTCCCTTGACCAAAACAGCAAGAAAACTCCTGCCAACAAGCTGCCCAAAACCCAGCAAAACTATAACCACCAGCATTAAGTACTTTATTATGGCTAAAATAAACTACTAGCATCGTGCCAAAATAAAAAAATTGATGTGTAAAACGAATTAATTGTCTTGTTAGGAAAGGTTTTTCCTTACGGATATGGTTAAGTAGTTCTGACTCGTACTTAATATGTTCTACTTCATCCCTAAGCAGCTTCTCACAAATTGACCTAAGTAATTTTGAATTAGTAGCGTTAAGCAGCGCAGAATAATAGATTAAAGAAAGGATTTCAGCAGTAATTAACACTGTAACTGATAGTTCAATCCCTACATTTTTTCTTAACTTTCTAAAAATATCATCTGTCCAATTTCTCTTTAATATAGGGATTTTATGCTTATCCATAAAACGTCTTAATAATAAAGCATGTCCTTGTTCTTCTTTGATAAATAGCTTTGTAATGCTGACTAAATAAGGATCATTATGTGTTTGAGCATAATTTTTTGCTGCTTGCATTAGCCCTCTGCCCTCAGAACTTTCACCTAATTGAAAAGCAGCTATAGACTTTTTAATATTTTTATATTCTTCTTTGGTGAGAACATCTTCAAGCAGCCAGTTAATAGAATTGTTAAGTTCGTTATTTTCAAAGTGTTTCTGCCAATTTGCTAATGAAAGTAGCATTTGTTTTCTCCTGATAAAAACTATTTAATAATGCAGTCAAGTACTTTATAATACAAAGTACTTTTTTAATCAAGAGAATATTTTATTATGATAGAAATTATCTGGAATGTTTTCTAAAAATTCTTATCCTTATTTTTCAACAAGTTAGTAAGGTTACAAAATTGGAGTTAGAGCTAAAATTTTTAAAAACACAAAATCCGTTAGAAGGAGTATTTTTTAGCAATTAAATTAAAATAAAATCTTTATTTTGTGTATTAACTCTTATTGATTCTATGAGTTAAAAATTTAGTCTAGAAGATTGCCTTACCTACTTGCGATAAAAGTTACACTACCTTATATTAGCCCATTATGCGCATATCTCGCGCCCTCCCAAATCCAATCTGGGAAACTTCCACATTAATGAGGCCAAACCACTATGTCAATAACTGCTGAACATAATAGATTAAAAGCAAAACCCGAAGGTCAATCATCTTGGCGACGCTGGGGGCCCTATGTGAGCGAACGCGCTTGGGGTACTGTCAGAGAAGACTATAGCGCTGGTGGTAACGCTTGGGAGCACTTACCTCATGATAAAGCACGTAGTAAAGCTTATAGATGGGGTGAAGATGGCCTAGCAGGTATTTGCGACCGTTATCAATTACTGGTTTTTGCTCTTGCTCTTTGGAATGGACAAGATTCTATACTAAAAGAACGTGCTTATGGTGTTGTACCAAGTGAAGGTAATCATGGCGAAGATGTAAAAGAATACTATTTTTACCTAGATAGCACACCTACACATTCTTACATGAAATATTTATATAAATACCCTCAAGCGACTTACCCTTATTTGGAATTAATTCAGGAAAATCAACAACGAGGTGGAAGAGGCCCAGAATATGAGCTTTTAGATACAGGCATTTTTGATGAAAATAAATATTTTGATGTTTTTGTTGAATATGCCAAAGTTGACAAAGAAGACATCTATATTCGTATTGAAGCCTTTAATCGTGGGTCAGAAGATGCCCCACTTCATATCTTGCCACATTTATGGTTTCGCAACACTTGGGCTTGGGGAGAAACTTACGGTGAAGAACCTACTATTAAATTAGGCCATTCTGGTAAAGATTTTACCTCGATTGTTGCTGATGATTCTTTTGCAAAAATGGTTAAGAACCTACCTTTTACCTACCGTCTTGGCCCACGTTATTTATACGCTGATGTTGAAGCTCAAGCACTCTTTACTGATAATGAAACCAATATGAAAAGGGTTTATGGCCCATATTCAAATACAGAGAGAAAATATTTTAAAGATGGCTTCAATGAATATATTGTTTGTGGTGATGAAACAGCCATTAACCCTAATAAAACTGGGACTAAAAGCTGTTTTCATTATAAAAAAATCGTTCCTGCTGGAAAATCTGTAGTAATACGCTTACGTTTGAGCTTAGAAAAAACAGATAATCCTTTGGAAAATTTCGACAATCTTGTTAATCAACGTAAAGTTGAAGCTGATGAATTTTATACTACTGTCCATCCTCGTAACGCTTCTGAAGATGAAAAACGAGTACAACGACAAGCTTTAGCTGGTATGCTTTGGACTAAGCAAATTTACTTGATCGATATCCGACGCTGGCTTGAAGGAGACAATTCAAATAATCCGCCGCCAGATTCTCGTTGGAAAATACGCAACCAACATTGGTTACACCTAAATTCAATGCGTATTCTTTCAATGCCTGATAAATGGGAATACCCTTGGTTTGCTGCTTGGGACTTGGCTTTTCATTGTGTAGCATTAGCATTAGTAGACATAGAGTTTGCCAAAGAACAGCTTTGGTTTATGCTTTTTGAACAATTCCAACATCCTAATGGTCAAATTCCTGCTTATGAATGGGAATTTTCTGACTTAAACCCTCCAGTAATGGCTTGGGCTTGCTGGCGTGTTTACAACATGGAACGTATTAGAACTGGTCATGCTGACCGTGCTTTCTTAGAAAAATGTTTCCACAAACTCTTAATCAACTTTGCTTGGTGGATAAACAAAGTTGACTCAGAAGGTAACAACGTGTTTGAAGGCGGTTTCCTTGGCTTAGACAATATTACCGTAATTGATCGTAGTGAGAAGCTTCCTGGTGGCGTAGTACTAGAACAATCAGACGCTACAGGTTGGATGGGAATGTATTGCTTAAACCTGATGCGAATTGCCTTAGAGCTTGCAAAAGAAAACAATGTCTATGAAAGTCTGGCAACAAAGTTCTTCCAACACTACATTTATGTTGGTGCTGCAATGAAAAAAATGGGTGGTCGCAGTTACTCACTTTGGGATGAAAAAGATGGTTTCTTCTATGATGTACTTCGCTACCCTGATGGCTCATTCCATAAATTCCGTGTTCGTTCCCTTGTAGGAGTAATTCCTATCTATGCCATTGAACGCATAGAAGTAGATTGGATTCAACCATTTAAAGAATTTAGTACTAACCTAAATTGGTTTTTAGAAAATCGCCAAGATGTAGTCCAACGCTGCTGTTATACAGTTAATCGCGATGGTAAAGACGTACATATTCTAGCAATTGTTAACGAAGATCAATTGCGAGGCTTATTAGAACGTATTCTAGATCCAAAAGAATTTTTATCTGATTGGGGTATTCGTAGCCTTTCTAAATTCCATGAAGAGCATCCTTTTATCTTTGGCAAAAGCGAAGTTCGTTATGACCCTGCTGAAGCAGATTGCAAAATTAAAGGTGGTAATTCCAACTGGCGTGGCCCAATTTGGTTCCCTACTTCTTTCTTGTTAATTGAGTCTTTACGCAAACTTGGAAAAGCTTACGGAGAAACCTTTACCGTAAAAGGGCCAGACGGAACCGATCTTACCCTAGATAAAATGGCAGAAGAAATTGCTAACCGAATGATTAGAATGTTTACTCGTGATGAAAATGGTAATCGTCAAATCTATGGCAAGATTGCTAAATTCCAAAATGATCCTCATTGGCGAGACTATTTACATTTTTACGAATATTTCCATGGTGACACAGGCGAAGGATTAGGTGCCGCTCATCAAACAGGTTGGACAGGTCTAATCGCTTCTCTAATTGATGAATGGAGAAAATAACTACACCTTTAGTCAACATTTGCAATTTGGAACAAAAACTAGGAAGTGACGAATTAGTTAATTCATTCATCACTTCCTAGCTTAGAATTTGGGGCTTTGTAAGAGTTTTACTAAAATCATTTTTGTTTTACTAAAACCCAAAACACACAAGACACTTTTATTAGCTAAACCTAATAGCTATCTATATGGTTCTTTAATATTTTAAAGAAAAACAAAGCTGGTTTCCCTCTAAGTAGTTCAATAGCTGCTAGCCAGCTTTTTTATCCTAAAATTATTTCACCTAAAATTCAAAAATTTTTCTTGACCGTTCGTTCATATTTCGCTATACTTTACTTCGCCTTGATGGTATAAAAGTGTTTTACCTAAAATAAATTTCTATTTAGATTAATTCATTTTACGCTAGGAAGCACTATGGCTGAAGAAAAAACCTATTTAGAGCTTTCAGAAGAAAAGTCTCATAAATTTTATGAGCTAACTCTTAATGATACAAAACTTTCTATACGTTATGGACGCATTGGTGATGTAGGTCAAACCCAAACCTCTAACTTTCCTACACCAGAAAAAGCTTGCGCAGAAGCACAAAAGAAAATTAATGAAAAGCTAAAAAAAGGTTATGAACAAGCTACTAAAGGAGTGCGCAAAAAACGTATTGTTACTCGTAGGATTATAGAAGAAGATTTAACTCCTAATACCACTACCGCTAGCAGCAAAAAGCGCGGGGCTACCCTATCAGTTAATGTTGCTCCTAGTGTAGTAGCTCAAAATAATTCTGCCCCGCTCCTATGGAAATTTGATACAGGAGCTAGTACCTTAGGCATTTTTGTTAGCGCCTCATTATGTTGGGTAGGTAATGAAGTAGGTAAAATTTTTGCCATTAACCATAAAGGTGAAGTCCATTCTAAGTTTAAGTTACCCGAAGGCGTAAAATGTATTGTTGCTGATAATGACTGGCTTTATGCTGGATGTGACGATGGTAATGTTTATGACCTTAGCGGTAAAACCCCTAGAATTGCTTATGAAATAGCCGAAGATGTAGACATTTATTGGATAGATATTTGGGATGCCATTCTTACTGTTTCAGACGCTAATGGCAATGTCACAACGGTTAATCACGAAGATGAATCGCAATGGACAAAAAAAAGTAGCGGTTATAGAGGTTGGATGGTACGTTGTGATGATATTGGTATCTATCATGGTCATAGT
>JAHFUF010000351.1 GCA_023265235.1 Blastocatellia bacterium | reverse complement strand
TTTCTCTTGATTCCATCGCTCCTAGAAACTATTCCAAAATTCCAAATACTGGCTTTTTCAATAACTTACGCTCCCTTTGGGCTGCCTAAATTGGTAAAACTCGAGATCATAGTTTTTGATTTTATTTTTCAAACCAACATAAGGTTATCCCAGCTAGTTTTTTAGGCTCAAATAGTTTTTCCTACTTTTTCATGCTAAACTTTCCCTAGATCCAAAAGCCTCCCTAATCTTAAATTCTTAAATAAAAGTTAAAGGTTAAATTTTATGAGAAAAGTTTTAACTCAAATCTGCTTTATAAGCTTAATTGCTATATTTAGTTTGGCTTCAGTGCCTTCAAACATTTCTGCCGTTACACAAGATATTTCTGAGAAACAGTTAGAGCTAGCTGGAGATCTTTTTGATTATACTGGCCGCCCTTATCAACGTTTTATGGTGGAAAAATTGATGAAGTTTAATTTCCCTGATAAGTGCTGGGAAAAAGCTTTAGGTAAAGATGGTTGGGGGCCACATTCTTTGTCTTTTGTTACTGGAGACTTGACTGAATGGTTTAAAGCATCTCTAGGTTATACAGCACTTTATGATATAGAAGGTTCTGGAGTTGACATACAAAAAGAAAACCGTCCTAGAGTTTTAAGAGAACTGGAGCAATATAGAAAAGTATATTTTTTAGATGTTGACGCTACAGAATGTGATTGTAATACTACTACCTCTGAATTAGTAAGCAAGTACACAGGCTATGTAGGCAGCTTTCCTTATCGAGAACGTTTTGTACCTAAAAGTGGTGTTTATTTTGTCCACTTAAAAATCACACCTAAAGTCAAAGATATTTCTGCCAATGTTAGCAAAGATGGAAAAGATTTTTATGTTACTGCTCCAGCAGAAGTTGAACCTCCTGCTTGGAGTGACAAGGTTCAAAAGGTTTTCTCCCGCGCTGGTAAAGACTATTAATTTATTAACCAACAGCAAGCTAAAACAGGAAAATATTATGTTTGGCGAGTATCTACATCTTATTTATCTCTTTACCACCATATTTGGGGTAGGAGTAATGCTACTAGATTTACTAGGTGTATTTGCTCATAGTTTTGGTGGTCACCATTCTGATACTCATAATCATGCTGAAGATACTTCTCATGGGGATCTTAATACAGATCATCAAGCACATTCACATAACCATCAAAACATTGATAATGACCATAATCATCACATTCCGCTACTTTCAGTTTTAAGGTATGTGAGGATGTTTGTTTATTTTTGTGCAGGGTTTGGCCCAATGGGATTATTAGCAGAGTTTACTGGCTCTGGTTTCTTTGGTGCTTTAGCTTGGTCTATGCTTGGTGGTATAGCTAGTACTTCATTAGGGCTATTCTTTTTCCGCTTACAACAAAAAGATTTAGATTCTAGTATAAAGGCTGTAGACCTGTTTTTAGGCCAAGCTCAAGTAATAGTCCCTATTACTAACGGGAATATGGGCAAAGTACGGGTTTTAACTGGACAATCTGTTGCCGAAAGATATGCGCTAGCTGAAAACCCAATGGACTCTTTCTCTATAGACACTGCTGTCGATATAGTACGCGTGACAGACGAGTGTGTTTATGTTCGCCCTGCGTCTAATGACTTTTCTACAAGTAGAATGGCTCAACCGAAAAAAAACCCTCAATTACAAAAATAAATCGGTTACTTTCGTTTATTTAGCTAGATAAATAATTAAGTTTTATAAAACAGGTTTTTACTTTATCTCTTAGGAGGAAACTATGGGTTTAGTCTTAGTACTAAAAGCAGGTTTCATAGATGTTTTACCCTCGTTAATACTGCTTCAATTAGATACCTTTTTTATCCTTGGAGCAGGTGCAGCAGCAGTATTATTTTTTACTGTGGTTAGCCTACTACAAACCATAATTCGTGTTTGTCCACCTAACCAAGTTCTAGTAATTATTGGTGCTCAAACCTCCATTAATGGCAAAGAATACGGCTTTCGCATTCAAAAAGGTGGTTGGACTTATATCGTTCCTTATTTTCAAAGCGCGCAAACTTTGGATCTAGGAATCTTACCAATCAACGTTAAAATAGAAGGTGTTAACTCTGCTAATGGTATTACTGTTGGAGCAGACGCTACAGCTTGTGTTTGTGTTGATGATAAAGATGAGGCTTTGGTTTATTCTGCTGTAGAACGCTTAATAGGTAAATCTCGCCGAGAAATTCAAGAACAAATGCAACAAACAATGGTAGGAAACGTTCGTGGTGCACTTAATAAAACTACTCCTTTGCAAGCAATTGGAATGGATGAAGACCGCTCAGACGAAAGTAATGCTAGTAGTATGCTTGTCCGCTCTAGTAATACGGCTTTAGCACCACAAAGCGATGGTGAACGAGCACATTTTCGTAAAGAACTACTTAAAGATAGTAATCAAGACTTAAGTACTTTTGGGATGAGAGTTGTTTCTGTGTCACTACAGAAAATTTGGGACACATCTAACTATATTGCTAACCTAGCAAGCAAAACCCTTTCACAAAAGCGACAAGAAGTAGAAATCCAAGAAGCGCGTTTGCGTGGCAGAGCCGAGCAAGCAGAATCGGACTCATCTCGCCGTCAAATGATTGCTATCAACCAAGCAAATGAAAAAGTTCTAGTTTCTCAACAACACCTAGAAGTTTTTCGCCGTGAATGTGATGGGGCCATAGAACGCACACGTCTTGAAGCCGATAGTGCAATTGCTAAAGCAATGAGCGAAGGCGAAAAGCTAGTTCAAGAAGCAATGATTGAATTGCAAAAACTCAAAAATGTCTCTCAAGTCACGCTAGAAGCCGAAGCGCGTAAACGAGTAGCTGAAATCCGTGCTGAAGGTGAAGGTGAAGCAATAAAGATTTTCCAAGAATTGCAAAATGATTTGTTAAAACAAAAAGTAGACTTAATTTCCCAAAACGGAGATGCTGCCAAAATTGCCATTTTTGTCCAACAACATTTGGATAAACTCTTTCAAGCCTATCAACAACATGTCCAAGGTTTATACGTAGATAACCTAATCATTATGGATACAGAAAAAGGCTTTAATGGTGTAGTCAATCGTGGGCCAGAAGCCTTAGCAGACTTCTTAAAACATTTTGAAGCCAGCTTTGGTATTAATGTTCGTGACTTAATGGCTTTAGGTAGTAAATCTTCTGTAGAGTCAAAATAAGGAGAAGTTTTATGGCTGGATTTTTTGTCGCTTTAATAGGATTAATTGCAGCGTCAATTTTTTATCAAGTTGTTAGCAAAATGAAAATTGTAGGTGCTAACGAGCTAGCAGTTATTGCTGGCAAAGGTCAAGATGGACTCTCTACTATTCGTGGTGGTCGAGTGTTTGTTTTTCCCCTAATACACAGCTTTTACAAAATGGATTTACGCCCACAAACTACTACTGTTACAGTAGAATCCGCTATTGCTGAAGGTGTTGTTCCACTTACAGTAGTAGCTACTGTAAGTTTTACTATTGCTTCTTCTCCAATTGGTATTCAAAATGCAATTCGCAGAATTCTTACCATGACCAAGGCTTGGGAAGAACTACGCTACATTGCTAATTCCATCATTGAAGGCCACTTGCGAGACTCCATTGCTACAATGACCCCAGAACAAGTAATGACAGACAAAGACATCCTAGTACAAAATATGATTCGTGTATGTAAAGTTGACTTAGAGGGAATTGGTCTAGAAATCACTGCCATGAATATTGCTGATGTGGAAGATCACCGCCTAGATGGTGTTACTGAACCCGAACTTTACATAGCCTTACTTAAGCGTATTCAAGCAACTAATGCAGAAACCCAAGCCCGCGAAGCTCAAGCCCTTAGTACTGCCGCGTCTAAAGAGGCGAGTGAAGGCCAACGTGCTGACGTTATGGTACGTAAATTCAACAACGAAAAAGAGTCTCTAGCAGCACAAACTAGCGTCAATATTGCAACTGAAAAACAACGCTCTGCTATTGGTATGGAGAAAGCCATGCGTGATGCAGAAGCCAAAGTAGCAGGTATTAAAGCCCAAATCGAAGCAGAAAAACGTAAAGTAGAAATGTTACAAGCAAAATTCCGTGCAGAAATGATTATCCCTGTACAAGCAGAAAAAGAAAAAACTATCCTGATGGCTAAAACTCAAGCAGCTACACTCCAAGGTAGTGCTCAATCTGAATTAGATCAATTGAAAAAGACTATAGAAATTTTGCAAAGCGGTGGTGAATCAGCTAGACAAGCTTATGTAATTGAAAACTTTGAAAAATTCATGAAACCTTTTGCTCAAACCCTGTCAAATTTCCCTGTTAAACAAAGCACCGTTATTTTTGGTGCAAGTACTTCAAATGCACCTATTTCTGCTATTCATCCTCATCCAATTGAACAGGAAAAAGCACGTCTTTTACAACAAGCTTTTTTGCCTACTAACGTAAGTGCGCCAAAAGTCACACAACCCTCTCGCCAGTCAACATCTACAGCCATAAATTACGATAATCTAGAGCTAGATGTGAAGTAAGAGCATCTGAAAGCATCTAGGAGCGCGGGCATTTTGTCTACATCTTTAATAATTTCAAAGATATGCGGGCAAGATGCTCGCGCTCCCAGTCACCTCTACTTACATTGACGATCCTCATTAGCCCATGTAATATTCAGCTTAAAGTAAAATTGTTTCATTAATTTCTAATATTCAGGACAATCTAACTTATGCTTACTGCTACTTCTATAACAAAAACTATTGAAACTACTGGTAAACTTACTCCCGAAATTGCTTTGGAAATGATTACAGAAATGCCTTCACAAGAGCTTTTTTCCTTAGCTAATGAGGTACGCAAACGGCTACATCCAGAAAAAACTATAAGCTATGTAGTAGATAGAAATATAAATTATAGTAATGTTTGCATTTCTGTTTGTACATTTTGCGCATTTTATCGCAAACCTGGTTCACCAGAAGGTTATGTGCTTAGTCATGAAGAAATTTTCCAAAAAGTAGAGGAAATGATTTCCTTGGGCGGTAGTGGTGTCTTGATGCAGGGGGGCTTACACCCTGATTTACCATTTGAATACTATGAAACTATGCTTAGGGAATTAAAAAGTCGTTATGGGATCTATCTTCATTGTTTTTCCCCTCCAGAAATAGACAATTTTGCTAAAACTTACAAAATGTCTGTAGAACAAGTCTTAATAAAACTAAAAGCAGCAGGGTTAGACTCCATTCCTGGTGGTGGTGGAGAAATTCTAGTAGATGAAATTCGTCGCCGTCGCCGCACTGAATGTAATGCGCAAGAATGGTTGTATGTTATGGAAGTAGCCCATAACCTAGGCATTCCTACTACAGCTACAATGACTTTTGGGATGGGTGAAACCTTAGAGCATCGTATTGAACATCTAGAGAGACTTTATCAGTTACAGGAAAAAACCGGTGGGTTTATAGCCTTTATTCCTTGGACACTACAACCAGACAATACTCCTCTTTGGAAAAAATATCCTGATCGTGTTTCTGGTGAAGAATACCTGCGTTGGTTTGCACTAGCACGAATTTACTTACAAAATATTAAAAACCATCAAGTTTCTTGGTTAACCCAAGGGCTTGACGTAGGGCGCAAAGCTTTACATCAAGGAGCTAATGACATTGGTAGTACAATGATTGAGGAAAATGTTATTTCTAAAGCCGGAGCGAATCATAAAGCTACAGAAGAAATGTTGCGTGAAGTGATTATTTCAGAAGGGTTTACTCCAGTAAAACGCAATGCAGGCTATCATCGCTTAGCACTAGGATAAGACTTTAGTTAAATAGACATTATTGGAGACTTTTATATAACTGATAGCGGGAGCAATACCCGTTTATGACTAATTTATAAGCCAAAGTTTAACGGAAGTAAAGATTGCAAGAAAGAGGAATAGCTGTTTACCTAAAGAAAAATTAACAAAGAAGGTGTAAGAAAAAT
>JAHFUF010000350.1:2749-5934 GCA_023265235.1 Blastocatellia bacterium | reverse complement strand
ATTATAAAGAGTTTGGACTTCCAACAACTTCTGTTAGACCATTTAATGTTTATGGCCCCGGGCAAGTAGGCGAAGGGGCACTACAACGCTTTGTGCTTGCGGCACTAAAAAACGAACCATTAAAAATTTTTGGCGATGGTAGCCAAATCCGTTCTTGGTGTTATATTGATGATTTTGTTGACTGTCTTTTACTTTGTCTAGAAAACTCTAATGCAATTGGTCAGGTTTTTAATATAGGAAACCCTCAAGCTAGCGTTACAGTATTTTCTTTAGCTGAAACTGTGTTGCGTTTAGTAGCAACACGCTCACAAATTGAATTTGTTACTCGAACTGGTGCTGATGTAGAATTGCGCATTCCTAGTATTGAAAAAGCCCAACAAATACTTGGATTTACTCCTAAAATAAATTTAGATGAAGGTATTTTGCGTACTAGCCAATGGTATCAAAGTAATGTCCAAGACAGTTATGTCTAAAAAAGTATCTCGCCGAGTTTCACTAAAAAAAGCTGATCTAGTTTTCTCTAGTGAGACTACCCAATCACCAGACTTAGCTAGAGTAGTTTTATTTGTTAATAATCGTTTAGTAGTTGGTCAAGTTTATATTTCTCCAATAGAAAATGGTGTAATTGAAGCTATAGCTTTAGCTACATTACAAGCTTTAGCTAAAACATTACCACTAGGAACTCGCCTTGTTTTGCAAAAAACTCTTAAAATGCAGCCTAAATATTTAAATGATTCGCTAATCGTTGCCATTGTAGACGCTACATATGAAGATTTACAGCTAAACTTAACTGGCGCGAGTGTTGTTAGAGAAGAAAAAATTGTTTGGGGAGTAGCTAATGCTGTGCTAGACGCAACCAATCGCCTAACTAACTTCCTATTAGACATTGACCAAAACGAACAACCTGATAAGCCTGATAAACCTGATGAGTCTGACAAGAAGTAAAAATTATGATCACTCCTTTAGAAAATTCCCCATTAGATGATGATGATGACGAAGAGGACGAAGAAGAAATGGCTCGTGATGCCAAAGAATTATTTGGCACCGCCCTCTACTATATTAGCGACGGTCAATGGCTAGAATCCCGCGCCGCCGCAGGTGAAGCACGCGATATTTTTGATCAATTAAACATGGCTAAAGAAAGTGCTGAAGCACGTTTAGTAATGGGATTTGTCGATTATGAACTAGGAGATTTCAAAGGTGCTTTACCCATGCTAGCTTCTGCCCAACAGCAATTTAGTTCTGTTGGGTGCAAAGCTCAACAATACGCTACTTTGTATTTGTTAGCCTATTGTCACTTAGGATTAGAAAAACCCAGCAAAGCCATTTACACCTTAAAACTTGCTCAGAATGTACTAAAAACTAATCCTGAAATATTAAGTGACTCCCAAAATAGTCAAATAGCGTTTCTTCCTGATATAAAACAAGTTAGTGAAACAATAAACTTAATGTTGAGTGAACTAGAAGCTAAACACCCTGAAAATAGCTAAAAGCTGTCCCTAGGACAATAATTACTAAACCTTGTCACTAAACTTAGCAAGTTAAGCTATTATCTGAGCGGCAATAACTTAAATAATATAATGCGGCAATAACTTAATATAATTAGGAGAATAGCTATGGTGGAAAATCAAACGCTTAATTTAACAGGAAAAGTAGCATTAGTAACTGGAGCAGGTGTAGGAATAGGCAAAGCTGTAGCATTAGCACTAGGACGAGCAGGAGCTTTTGTTGTCATTCACTATCATAGTAGCAAAAATGCTGCTGAAAACACCCTACAACTCTTAAAAGAGCAAGCATCTGAAGGGCTGATTTTACAAGCAGATCTTACCTCTGAAAATGAGGCTAATGCTTTAGTTGATAAACTTATTGCTCATTATGGTCGATTAGATATTCTAGTAAATAACAGTGGCGGGCTGGTTAAACGGGCTAAGATAGAGGATTGCCCTTTAGAAGTCTGGCAAAAATCATTAGACATTAACCTTACTAGTGCTTTTCTTGTAACTAAACGCTCAATCCCCCATCTTAGAGCAACTGGCAGTGGCAGAATAGTAAATATTCTATCGCTCTCAGTACAAACAGGCGGAGCAAATGGAGCAGGGGCTTATGCAGCCCCAAAAGGCGGATTAATGGTTTTTACCCATACTTTAGCCAAGGAGCTTGCTCCAGAGGTTCGTACCAATTCTGTTATGCCAGGCACTGTAGAAACACAACATCATGAAATTCATTCTACCCCAGAACAAATGGAAAACTACCGTAAGCAAACTCCATTGGGACGCAACACTTACGCCGAAGAAGTAGCTAGTGCAGTACATTTTCTTGTCAGTGATATGTCATCTCACATCAATGGCGCACTTATTGATATTAGCGGTGGTAGATTCTTACGTTAATAGTCCTCAGCGTTAAAACGCTGGGTTAGTATCTAGTAAAACTAAAAAGCTCGTAAGAACCTAGCAATTAAATTTCCTGTTACTACTCGACGATAATGTTCTGTAGAACGAATATCATCTATTGGTTTTACTTCTTGGCTAAGCTGTTTTTTAGCCTGTTCAATTAACTCAAGGGTAATTTCTGCACCAGTAAGCATTCGTTCTGTTTGACTAGCTCTAATTACTGTAGGAGCAACGCTACCTAGTGAAATTGCTATGGACTCGATTTTCTTATCTGAATCAACTTTAGCACGTATAGCCATTACTACTTTAGAAATAGCTTGTGCTGCACGTGTACCTACTTTGTAAAAATCTGACTTTTCTGTTTGCTTTTGCTTAGGCAAGAAAATATTTAACAAAAGCTCATCACTAGATAAAACTGTTTGTCGATAGCCAGTATAAAACTCATTAAAATTCACCCGCCGAGTGCCACGCGCTGAACCTATTTCTAGTTCTGCATCAAAAGCGGCTAAAACTGGTAAAGAATCTCCAGCAGGCGAACCATTAACAATATTTCCTCCTAATGTGCCTCGGTTTTGAACTTGGACTGCGCCAATAGTACGAGAAGCACTAACTAGACTAGGAGCAAAACGTTTTACTTTTTCATCATTAATTAGCTGAGTATAAGTACATAATGCACCTATTTTTAAGTGGTTTTCCTCTTCGCTAATATTACGTAATTCATTTAATTGCCAAATATCTAAGATTTTGCTAGGTAGCGGTAAACCGCTACCATAAAGCACCATTAAATCTGTACCA
>JAHFUF010000350.1:0-2739 GCA_023265235.1 Blastocatellia bacterium | reverse complement strand
TAAGAATTTTGTATGCTTGATTAAGTTCTTGAACAGAATGAACTGTAGTCATAAACTATTACCCCCTATTACCTAGTGCTGCGGCTTCAATAGCATCAACAATTTTCATATAACCAGTACATCGACATAAATTACCAGCAATCGCTTCACGAATTTCACCACGACTAGGACTAGGGTTTATATCAAGTAAGGCTTGTGCTGCTATAAGCATTCCAGGAATACAAATTCCACATTGAGCAGCATTATAGTTAATAAAAGCTTGCTGTAACTGGTTTAACCCATTATTTGATAAGCCTTCAATGGTGGTTATTTTAGTACCATTAGTTTGACAAACAGGGACTAAACAAGAATTAACGACTACTCCATTGATAAACACTGAACAAGCCCCACATTCCCCTTCTCCACAACCTTCTTTTGTACCTGTTAAACCAACGTCCTCTCGCAAAACATCTAATAGACGCTTCATTGGAGTAACTTGTAGTTCATAATCACTATTATTAACACTAAATTTTACACTCATCTTCTTCCCCAAGCTTAGTTTATAGTTGTTTTGCTTCTAAAGCTGCCAGAATTCTTTCTGGCGTAGCAGGAATTTCTGTAACAAATGCTCCTATTGCGTTTGCAATTGCTGCAACTAGTGCTGGTGCGCCACCGTCCATTGGTAGCTCGCCTAAACCTTTTGCCCCATATGGCCCATATGGATAAGGCTTTTCTACTAAAATAGTTTCCATGTCAGGAATATCAAGTGCTGTAGGAATAATATAATTAGTAAATCGATTATTAAGAATCTTTCCATCTTTCCAAACCACTTCTTCACATAAACCATAACCTAAAGCTTGTACCATTCCTCCTTCAATTTGACCTTCAGCCATAGCAGGATTAATTGCTTTACCAATATCTGAGGCAGTAATAACTTTAGTGATTTTTACCTCATAAGTGTCCATATCTACTTCAACTTCAACTACATCAGCACCATAGGAAAATACTGGATAAGCGTCTCCTGTATAGTTAACTTCATCCCATTTAATTCCTGGAGGGCTGCTATATTGAGCCATCGTTTTAAGTTCACCGTTTTCTTTGACACAATCTATAGCAGCTTGAGTAAAATTTACGGCTTCGGCACTTGGACAAAAAACTTGTCCATTTGTAATTTGTACTTGAGCGGCTTCACAGCCTACTTTTTGAGCAATTAATTTTGTTATTTCCTGTTTTAAGTTAGCAGCCGCCATTTGTACTACTCGACCTACTACCATACAAGTTCGAGAAGCTACAGTTGGGCCACTGTCAGGGACTTTAGAAGTATCTGTATCACCAAAAACAATAGAATCTAAAGAAATGCCTAGCTCTTCTGCAACAATTTGACGAAAAATTGTCCTAGTCCCCTGCCCTATCTCTGTAGAAGCTGTAAGAATATGTACTTGTCCATGTGTGTCTAGTTGTAAGGCGGCTTTACCTTTAATTTTTTCTTCTCCACTACCAGTAAAGCCACCACCATGATAGAAGAAAGATAGCCCAATACCCCTTCGTTTGTTATCTAACGCATTTTTATATTGCTCTACCTTGCTTAAATAATCTGATCGCTCTAACACTGCATCTAAAACTTCTTGCGTACCAACACTATAAAGTAGTTGTTGTCCTGTAGCAGTAATGTCACCTTCCTTTAGCATATTCTTACGTCGCAAGTCTACAGGGGAAATGCCTAAGGCTTTAGCGATTTTTTCCATATGTAGCTCACCACCAAAACAAGCTTGTGGTACTCCAAAACCACGAAAAGCCCCATTAGGAGGGGTATTTGTGGCCACTACACTACCATTAATTTTTACATTAGGGCATTTATAAGGGCCAATGGCATGAATAACGCCTCTAGATAATACTACAGGACTTAAAGTACAGTAAGCCCCACCATCAAAAGTAATATCGACCTCTGCGGCTAACAATTGGCCATCGCGAGTTAAACCTGTGCGATGACGAATAAGCGCGGGATGACGTTTAGTAGAAGCGGCAAAATCTTCTCCACGTTCATAAACTATTTTTACTGGATGACCGCATTTACGTGCTAGTAAAGCAGCATGCCCAGCTACAACAGAAGGAAAGTCTTCTTTACCACCAAAACCACCACCTGTAACAGTTTGAATTACAACAACTTGTTCATCAGATAGCCCAAAAACCTCTTTTATTGCTCGATGAATATAATAAGGACATTGCATTGAACCTTGAATAGTTAAACCGCCGTCTTTTTCAGCAGTAGCAATAATCCCATTAGTTTCAATATAAAGCTGTTCCTGATGCCCTACAAAGTAGCTACCTTCCACAATTACTTCTGCTGATTGAAAAGCATCTTCGACACTTCCTCTAGTAATAGTGTAGTGCTTAAAAATATTATCATCCCCAAAAACCTTTGCTTTTACGGCTAAACTATCCTCAATACTTAATGCTGCTGGCAATACTTCATAAACCACTTCTATGTTATGGGTTGCTTTTTCTGCCAGTTTTTTATTAGGAGCAGCAACTAGAATAATAGGTTCACCTACATGTTTAACAACAGATTCAGCAAGCAAAGGCTGATCATCAAAAATCAATGCTACAATATTTCTTACAGGGATATCCCGATAATCAACTACTACAACCTGTGACCAATCAAAATTTTGTGAAAAATTAATAGCACTAATACGTCCGTGAGCAATCTCAGAGCGAACAGTTTTCCCATACCACATATCAGGATAACGGTAGTCATCAATA
>JAHFUF010000349.1 GCA_023265235.1 Blastocatellia bacterium | reverse complement strand
TAAATACTTAATTACTCAAGCTCAATGGCAAGTTGTAGCAAATTGGCCAAAAGTTAGCCAGGATTTAGATCCACAAAATGCTTTTTTCAAGGGCGACCTCTTGCCAATAGAACAAGTTTCTTGGCATGATGCAATAGAGTTTTGTCAGCGATTATCTCAAAAAACTAATTATTATTACCGTTTGCCTAGTGAGGCAGAATGGGAATATGCTGCTCGTGCAGGAACTACAACGCCTTTTAGTTTTGGGCAAACAGTAACAGCACGCTTAGCGAATTTTGATGGTAGCTCGCCTTATGGATTGGCTCGTAAAAGTATTTATCGCACGTCTACTACTGAAGTTGGTAGCCTAGCTAATCCTAACCTCTTTGGGCTTTATGATATGCATGGAAATGTTTGGGAGTGGTGTCAGGATGTTTGGCATGATAATTATGATGGGGCACCAACTGACGAACAGCCCTGGGATATTGGCGAACAACCTATGTTAAAAGTACTTCGCGGAGGATCGTGGGATTATTCAGGTTATGGGTGTCGGTCTGCCTTTCGCGATCGGGCAACGGCACATATTAGAAGCCCATTTAATGGCTTGAGGGTAGTGCTAGATATTAAACCCTAATATTAAAATAGCAAGGTTAATAATGGATAAGCATTGTATTTTAATTGCAGATGACGATTTCTTGACCTTGAAAATTCTAAAAAAGGCTTTTCAAGATTTAGATTGTGAAATAATTACAGCCGAGAATGGGCAAGAAGCATTACAGCTTTGTGTAGATCAACGCCCTAGTTTAATTATTTCTGACTGGCATATGCCAGTACTTGATGGTATAGGGTTATTTCTGCAAGTAAAAAATTCTCCACATACTCATCATATCCCTTTTGTATTTCTTACCACCTCAGATGACGAAGAAGTAAAAATTGCTTTACTAGAAACAGGTGTTGAAGACTATTGGAATAAACCATTTAATGTTCGTGAAATAGCAGTAAGAACAAAAAAAATATTAAGTCGTTTAGGCTCACCTCAACAAGCACGTCACCCTGATTCAACCCTAATTGATCAAAGTGCAACAAAAAATATTAATATAGATAAAATACTCAATAATAAATATGGTCTTATAGAGCCTCTTGGCCAAGGAGGTATGGGGCTAGTTTATCGTGCTAAAGATCTAGTAAAACAACAAGATGTAGCCTTAAAACTCTTACGTCATGAATATGTTTCCAATATTGTTGAAGTTAGGCGTTTTGCCAGAGAAGCCTCTGCCGCAATGCGTATTAAGCATATTAACGTTATAGAGACTTATGAATATGGAATTATCCCTTCAGGACAAGCTTATATTGTAATGGAAGTACTTTCTGGAACTTCTTTAATGAGTCATTTGATAAAACATGTAATGGTTGATACTAGGTGGGCAGCAAAGGTAATGAAACAGGTTTGCTTAGGAGTTTTAGCTGCTCATCAACAAGGGGTAGTACACAGGGACTTAAAACCTAATAATATTTTTCTTATAAATGATGCTGTTATAGACCCATTTGTTAAAGTCCTAGATTTTGGTATTGCATTTTTGCAAGGAACTTCTGATGAAACAGACAAAGAAAACGATCTAGAACGACTTACAGACCCTAATATTATTGTTGGTACTCCAGAATATATGTCTCCAGAACAAATTCGGAAACGTGATGTTAACAAAGAAACAGATATATATTCATTAGGAGTAATTTTTTATGAAATACTTTCTGGGCAAGTACCTTTTTTAGGTTCAGAGGTAGATATATTAATCTCGCATATCAATACAGAGCCTACTCATATTAGTAGTAAAACTAGTATTGACAGCAAGTTGGCTAATTTGATTATGCAAATGCTTGCTAAAGACCCTAAAAACCGACCTCAACTAGAAGAAATTATTACTACCCTAGAACATTATTTGGTTTAGTTTTACTTAATCAAAACTTAAGGTTTTCTTTGGCACGTTTAGCTAGTATATGATTTGGTACTATTTCTAGGGCTTTTTCAAACATTTGGTAGGCTTGTTTGGCCATATTCATTCTTTGGTAAAGAAGTCCTAATTCTACGCAATAATCAGGGTTTCTAGGTTCAAGTTCAACAGCTTTAACAAAATGTTCTTTGGCTTTAGCATAATCATTTAAGTGTAGTAAGGTTCTGGCTAGAAACATTCTATACTCAGCATGTTTAGGTGCTACATCTACTGTAGCTTGAAAAGCATAATAAGCCTGTTTGTATTCATAAGAGTGATAGTACTTTATTCCTTTTTCAAACATACTTTGAGCGGCGTTTTGTTGTGAAGGACTGCTTTCCTTACTAATAGCATTGCTACTGCGTGTTTCTATTATAGGGGCAACCGCTCTTCTATAATTATCAGCATTAGAAGATGTATAAGTACTAGCAGGTTTAAGTTCATTTCTAGGTTGCTGAAAAGCTCTATCTTTAGATAAATCATATACTTGGTGGGACTTAGTTGTTGTTCTAGAAGAACGATCGTAGTTTTGTCTAGTAATAGGATTAATCAATACACGATAAGCTTCAGAAATACGAGTAAAGATTTTTTCTAGGTCATTACGTAGGCTTAAGTTATATTTAGCAAGTACTGTATGGTGGTCTGGATGAAATTTTTGTGATTGTACTGCATAGGCTTGCTTAATCTCTTCATCTGTAGAAGCACGCGATAAGTTTAGTAAAGCATAGTAGTTAGTGGTTTCCAAATTGGTTAGAGTGTTTTCTACTTCATAACAAAAAGTTGCAGCACTTTGCATATCAAAAGCAGGGGTTTGAGGTTTACGATTAACAATTATTTGAGATATGGACACTGCTTCTTCATCTTGATTTACTTTTTCTTCTTTAACCCATTCAAGTAATCCTACTGCCAATAATCCGCAAAGAGTCCTGATTGTTTCATCTTCTGGTAGGCCACCCATTGAGAGAATTTCCTCAATTGAACGAGCATTTTCAATACGTGAAACAATAAAAGCTTCTTTAGGATTAAGATTAATAGATTGATAAAGTAAGATTGGATCTTTGGTAACACAGAGTTTCCAGCGAAAATCACCTAACCATTTTTTTACTAAATCAATATTTTTAATTCTACGTAAGCCTTCAAAAATAATATCTGCTGTAGAAAGAGCTAGTTTTATTGAGCTTTTACGAGGGGGTTCACGGTGAATCTCATACCTTCCGGTTTCCCAGGAAAAAAGCGAGTAAGTAATTTCGCAAAATTGCTCAGCAATTAGCATTTTTAGATCATCAGGAGAAATCCAACCTCCTTTAATTAAAGCTGTTCCAAAACGTAATCCTTTTTCTTTCATCAGCTTAGAAACACTCTCAAAAGTTTGTTTATCTATACGCCCTATCTTAAGCATTACTTCGCCAAAATTATCTTCTTCCAAAATACTTTTAGCATAAACAATGGTTCCTTGGTCAAAGTAAAGAGTTTTAGTGGCCGTAATATTTAGACAGGAAAGTTTTCCACTTAAACGCTCTCGATTAATACGTCTAAGCAAAAAAGGAAAAGGCATATCATAGAATTGTCCTACTTCATCTGCGGGCTTTTCTTGCGCGCCATAAACTTTAGATTCACTTAAATTCCCAGAACTTTCAACTGCAGTGTTAATAGGGGAAGTCCAGTTTTCTATTGGAGGAACATCTTTATTTGATAGTTCAGGTTTGGGTTGCTCAAAAACAGACGGATTTGCATTAAAAGCATCAATAGGTTTTTGTACTTTACTTTGTTGTAGAAGACTGCTAGTTTCCCCCAGCATCTTTGTAGAAATAAACTCATCTGCAAATGCGTTTGGTTTTTTAGGAAACTGAGTTGTCAATTTCTGAACCCTGCGCTTAAGCTCACTAGCACTTTTCAAACGCTTACTTAAATCTACTAGCAAAAGCTGAGTAAGTAACTCTGCAAATCCCCAACTTACTTGTACTTGTGATTCCCACTCCATATGTTTAGTGGTGTGGTTAAACATTTTACTTGGGTGAATTCCTGTTAGTAGGTAAAGTATTGATGCTCCAACAGCATAAAGATCGCTTTGTGTAACAGGCGAACCAATTATTTGTTCTGGTGGGGCGTAGCCTGGTGAACCAATCAAGGTTTGAAAAGTACTTTTTGCACTAGCAGCTTGATAGACAGCCCCAAAATCTATTAACTGAATTTTGCCATTTTCATGGCGCATTAAATTTTGTGGTTTAATATCACGATGAATAATAGTAGGGTTTTGCGCGTGTAAATATTCAAGAATATCGGATAGTTCTAAGAGTACTTCACAAGCTTCTTGTTCGCTAAAGGTTCTTCTACGCGTTTTTAGTTCATCATAAAGGGTTTGCCCAGGAATCCAGTCTTGAACTAAATATGAATAGCCGCCTTCGGCAAAATAAGCATAAAGCTTAGGTATACCAGGGTGCTGTAGGTTTAGTAATACTTTTGCTTCTCTTTGAAAAAGACGTTCTGCTGTTATAGCTGGATCTTCTTCTGCATCATCAGGGGCTTCAGTAATATGAGGAAAAAGTTCTTTTAATACACGATGTTCCCCAAAACAATCTTTATCTTCCACCAAATATGTGATGCCAAAACCTCCCTTACCAATCATTCGCTCTACTTCATAACGATTGCGTAGTACTATATTGGCGTATAACCCGCGACAATTTGAACACCGCCCAGTAGCATTTGGTCTAATATCGGCACAGCGAGGATTAGAGCATTTTGTCATCGCGAAAAACTCCTAAACTTTATAGGCTAATTTCGTGAGGTTTGGTTTAATCTAAAATATTAGCTATATATTAAATTATTAAAATCGCAAACTTGCAGTAAAATCCCTTAAATCTTTCTAGGAAAAACTCCTATCAATCCTAACTAAGCATTTTTAAGTATTGATATAAGCCAAAAAATCTTTTTTGATCTCACTTTGATTATTACTAAAACCAATTGTATTAAAATTAAAGTCTTTTTACGACCAATATTTATCTTTTATTAACCAATATTTAACTAATATTTAATGAAGCTTATTTTACCTATTAGAAATCATAAGTAATCTTAATAAAAATAATTAGTGCTATAGTATAGTTTCTAGATAAAGTGAATCTAACATTTTATTTAGAGGCTTAGAGTTAAATTAATAAAAGTTCAGGTAAAATAGGTTTTTTAATTCTTAAACTAGTAGCAAAACTATTTTTGTTGTTGCTACTATAGCAAACAGTTTTATGAAAACTCTCGTTTTACTTTAGGAAATTATTTTTAGATTAATAAATAATACTATATTTTAAGAGAAATACTATAATGCAATTATCAAATAGCCGCAGAAAATGGATTACCATAGGGGTTTTAACCGCTACATTACTCGCTGCAATGGAATCTACTATTGTTTCTACAGCAATGCCAACTGTAATAGCAAATCTAGGAGGATTATCTAGGTATAGCTGGGTTTTTTCTATCTATTTACTTACTTCTACTATTAGTATGCCAATTTGGGGAAAGATCTCAGATCTTTATGGTAGGCGTAATTGTTATTTAGTGGGTATTCTGGTTTTTTTGGTTGGTTCTATGCTTTCAGGGCTGTCTCAATCAATGAACCAGCTAATTATTTTCCGCGCAATACAAGGGCTTGGATCAGGTGCAATAGTACCATTATCTCTAATAGTAATAGGAGAAATTTATACATTACAGGAAAGAGCTAGGATGCAAGGGGTTTTTAGTAGTGTTTGGGGAGTGTCTTCAATCCTTGGCCCGATATTAGGTGGGTTTATTGCAGATAATTTTTCTTGGCGATGGATATTTTATGTAAATGTCCCTGTAGGTTTATTAGCAACAGTAATAATTATGTTAGGAATGAAAGATTTAGTTTCTACTAATACTACTAAACCAAAGATTGATTATGCTGGAACAATTTCTTTAAGTCTTTCAATTTCGCTTTTATTAATAGCCTGTTTAGAAGGTAAGGAAATAGCTT
>JAHFUF010000348.1 GCA_023265235.1 Blastocatellia bacterium | reverse complement strand
ACTAGTCCAAATATTATTTATGAAAAAGAGCAACCAGGAACATTTAAGCTAGACAAATGGAATCAATTCTTAGCTGGTTATAAAGCTGAAATAGATGAGTTTGGCAAGATTTCCTTAATACCTGCAAGCGGCGCAAACCAAGAAGCTTTCTTTACTTCATATGAAAAAGATGGTCGTTATATAACTTATTATGGTGATAATCACCCTACTTATGCTGGTAATGTAGTAAAAGCTATGGCATCAGCTAAACATGGCTACCATCATATTTGTAAAATCTTTGCTCACCAATTAGCTAATTTAGATCCTGCTGAACAAGCAAGTCGCGATGAAAAATTCCGTAGCTTGACCGAGTATTTAGACGATAGCTTAATGGCTGAAATAGTCCGTGTAGAAAGACTAACACCTACTATTGTGGAAGTAATTGTTCGGGCACCAATGGCGGCAAGAAAGTTTAAACCTGGTCAGTTTTATCGCCTACAAAACTTTGAAGTAGATAGTGAAAATATAGAAGGAACAACCCTAGCACTAGAAGGTATAGCATTAACTGGTGCTTGGATGGATGAAGAAAAAGGCTGGTTAAGCACTATTGTACTTGAAATGGGGGTTAGTTCCCGCCTTTGTGCTAGTCTGCGTCCAGGTCAAAGAGTTATCTTAATGGGGCCAACTGGAACAGCAACAGAAATTCCTGAAGGTAAAAAAATCCTACTTGCTGGCGGTGGTTTAGGTAACGCGGTGCTATTTTCTATTGCCAAGGCTATGCGTGAAAAAGGTAATTGGGTGGTCTATTTTGCTGCTTATCGTAAAAATGAGGATATGTACAAGCGTGAAGAAGTGGAAAGCTCTGCTGATATGGTAGTTTGGAGTGTAGATAGTGGTGATTTAATCCCTACCAACCCTAATCGCCCTCAGGATCGTTCTTTCCGAGGTAATATAGTTCAAGCTATGCAAGCTTACTCACAAGGTCAATTAGGTGAAACCACTGTTCCGCTTTGTGAAATTGACCATATGATTGTTATAGGCAGTGATCGAATGATGGCAGCAGTTAAAAATGCTCGTAAAACAACCCTAGTCAATCAACTTCGACCTGACCATGTTGCTATTGGTAGTATTAACTCACCCATGCAATGTATGATGAAAGAGGTTTGCGCTCAATGTTTACAAAAACATATTGACCCTACAACAGGAAAAGAATCTTTTGTATTTTCCTGCTTTAATCAAGATCAACCTCTAGACCTAGTGGATTTTACTAGCCTAAATGATCGCTTGCGTGCTAACTCTTTGCAAGAAAAATTATCCAACCTTTGGCTGGATTACCTATTGAACAAAAAACAAGTAATGCTAATATAGTGAGGAAAGTTTGGTTGGGTAAAGTTAAATTCTAACATCTACCTAACTAAATTAAACCTAGCCCCAATATAGGTGTCAACACTTAATTGATAAATTGGATAAAGAAAAACCCCAAATTAATAGATAGTTTAGGGATAAACCCGTCCCTACGTGAGCTTATGAGTAATCAGTTTTCTGATACTCAGCAAATTCGCATTGCTAGCCTCAACGCCCATCGTGGTAAGAAGTTGGAACGTATTATAGATGCGTTCCAAAGCCCACAACTAGCTCTATGTGACATAATTCTACTACAAGAAATTGAAGAAAAGTTTCGCCTAAATCAAGCAGAACTATTAGCTAATCGCTTAGGTTATGATGTTAGCTATTTACCTGCTCGCCTAACACGTAGAGGCACACATGGGTTAGCTATTTTAAGTAGATATCCAGTCTCAGATGTTGAAATGCTGCTTTTACCACGAAATGAACGCTTAATTAATACTAGAAATCGTGTTGCAATGGGTGCCACCATTCGTATAGGGCTAGAAACTATTCGAGTTTATAACGTTCATTTAGACACCAACATCAATGCATTAAAGCGTAAATATCAACTTTACCCAGTTATTGCCGCAGCTAACGAACATCCCGAACTGCCAACAATTATTGCAGGAGACTTTAATACATTTCGTCGTCATCATACGTCCTATTTAGATGAGATGTTATCCGACTCAGGTTTTCGCTCACCTTTTTTGTCTGGCTCACATTACACAGCAAAGTTTCTATTTTGGCGACCTCAATTAGATTGGATTTACACTCGTAATCTAGTGGTAACTAGAGCTAATGTTGAGCAAGATAGTAATTGTTCTGATCACCGCCCACTTTGGGCTGATGCAGTTCTGCCTGTTAGTGAGCAAGTGTGGATTTAATAGGAACTTAGTCATTTACTCACACCATTGATTTTCTATAAAATAAACTCTTTTACATTCCACCATTAAATTTTAATTCTAGAGGTAAAGCATGAAAAAAACTTTTCTTGCACTAATCTTAGCTCTTAGCTTTGCTACTTTGGCTTATGGGCAAAATATTGATATTAAAACATATACCTTAAAAAATGGGATGAAAATTCTTGTTCATGAAGACAATTCTATTCCTAATGCAGCAATGTATATTTTTTATCGTATTGGCTCGCGTAATGAACGCCCTGGGACAACAGGACTATCACATTTCTTTGAACATATGATGTTTAATGGGGCAAAAAAATATGGCCCAGGAGATTTTGACCGTGTTATGGAAGCCAATGGCGGAACAAATAACGCTTATACCAACCGTAACCTCACAGTTTATCAGGATTGGTTTCCTACATCACAATTAGAACTAATTTTTGATTTAGAATCGGATCGTATAGAAAACCTAAGTATTGACCCAAAAATTGTTGAGTCTGAACGCGGTGTGGTTTACTCTGAACGACGTAACTCAGTTGAGAGTAATAACTTAGGTATTTTAGATGAACAGCTTTGGGCAAGCTCTTATGTTGCTCATCCTTATCAATGGCCTGTAGTAGGTTGGCCTTCTGATATTGAAAAGTGGACACTTCAAGATTTACGCAAACATTTTGAGGCTGGTTACTCTCCTTCTAACGCAACAATGGTAGTAACTGGAAACATCCAATTTACTGAAGTAATTAAGCTAGCAGAAAAATATATTGAACCAATTAAATCTCATGAGCCTCCTGCTATTATTACTACTGTTGAGCCAGAGCAATTAGGTGAGCGCCGTGTTAAGGTGGAAAAAATTGCTCAAGTCCCTGCTATTGCTATTGGCTACCATATGTCAGCTACTAATAATCCAGAATATTACCCCATCAAAGTATTAGAAACGATTCTTTTTTCTGGTGAAAGCTCACGGCTCTACAAACGCTTAGTAGACCAAGATCAGCTAGTGCTTTCTATTGGTGGTGGAACAGACTTTGACATTGACCCAACACTTTTTACTTTTTTTGCCCAAATTCAACCAGGAACAGGTTCTGAAGTAGTGGAAAAAGCCCTTTATGAGGAATTAGAAAAGGTTAAAACTCAAGGTATTACTGAAGAAGAACTAAAAAAAGCTAAAAATATTTTGCTAGTTGGCTTCTACTCTCAGCTAAGAACAATTGCTGGTAAAGCTAACACTATTGGGACTTATGAAGTTTACTTTGGCGACTACAAAAAGCTGCTTTCTGCTCCTGATGATTTTGCTAAAGTAACACTTGAAGATGTTCGTCGAATTTCACAAAAATACTTTATACCTCGTAATCGTACTGTTGTTACTTTAGTACCAACCCAAGAACAAACCCCAGAACAAGCTCAAAGCTCTGAAAATAAACAATAAGGAGGAAAAATGAAATATTTTGTTTTACTATTATTAACAACCTTGCTTTCTGTAGGAATTGCTATAGCACAAACCCCTACATCAAATTCTTTGAAATTACCTCCTTATAAAAAAGTCAAGCTTAGTAATGGCATGACTGTTTTATTAATGGAACAACATGAAGTTCCTTTTGTTAGTTTTAATATGCGTATTCGTGCTGGTAGCACTTCAGACCCGCTTGGTAAAGAGGGTTTAGCCGCAATGACCGCAGATTTAATGCGTAAAGGCACTAAAACCCGTACTGCCACAGAGATTGCAAACCAATTAGAAGGTGCTGGCATAGGGCTTTCCTTTAATGCTGGTCAAGATTACACTTCTGCTCAATCAGAACTCTTAAAAAAAGACCTAGACTTAATGCTAGACGTTTTTTTTGATGTACTTACTAATTCCTCTTTCCCTCAAGCAGAAGTAGAAAAACTACAAAAACTTAGTATTAGTAGTATCAAGGAAGCCAAAGATGATGCTCAATCAGCAATTAGGCGTTACTATAATGCTTATCTCTTTGGGGAGCACCCTTATAGTAGACCTGTTAGCGGTGATGAAAGGTCTCTGGCTAGTATTACTCGCGATGACATAGTTAAGTTTTACAACTCTTACTATGGCCCCTCTAACATAATTTTGTCTGTAGTAGGAGATTTTTCTAGTACAGAAATGGAAAAAACCCTAACTAGTCGTTTTGGTCAATGGGAGAAAAAAACCACTGCTCCAACAAAACTAGTTGAGCCTGTAACATTTAAGGGCAAAAAGCTACTCTTAATTGACAAACCTGATACTACACAGACTTTCTTTATGATTGGTAACGTAGGTATTTCTCAAAATAATCCTGATCGTGTTGGAGTAGAGGTTGTTAATACTTTGTTTGGAGTACGTTTTACTTCGCTACTAAATTCTGAACTAAGAATCAAAACAGGTTTAACCTATGGAGCAAGATCTTCTTTTACTGAAAATCAAGTTCCTGGCCCTTTTGCAATTTCTACTTATACTCAGAATGCTACTACAGAAAAAGCTATTGATTTAGCACTAGAAATACTTAATCGTTTACATGAAAAAGGTATTACTGAAGAACAGCTAAAATCAACCAAAGCTTATATTAAAGGGCAATTTGCTCCTGACACACTCGAAAGTAGCTTTCAATTAGCAGCAGTGTTAACAAATATAGAGTTTTCCGGCTTAGATGAACGGGAGATTAATGAGTTTTTTACTAAAATAGATGCTTTTACTCTAACTGATGCTCAAAGGATCATTAAGCAATATTTCCCTAAAGAAAACCTGGTTTTTGTGTTAATTGGTAAAAGCGAAGAAGTCGCTAAAGTAGTAAAAAAATATGCTTCTCAATTAGATAATAAACAAATTAGTCAGGATGGGTTTAAATAAAACCCAATAAAAACTTGCGTGCACTGGTGTCAACTTAAGGTGTAGCACGTAGCATTTTTATTCTTTCGCTACTTCGCAGTTCAAAGATTTAACTTACTGAGAACCCAGGGACTTATGCCCTGGGTTCTAATTATTTGGCACTTTCAAGGCTTTTGGAATTTTGAGAATTAAACAATCCTAGACCCCTACTTCACTTCTTATCTTTTTCTACCACTACTATATTTACTGGTTTTGCTGTCGCGCTAATTTCTGGGTTATAGTACTGGTAAACACGAGAAGCAAAGGTTTTAGCCTTAATAGGATACTTAGCACGCAAGCGATAATTAATCGCCAAGTTTTGTTTTGCTTGTAATCCATCAAAATAAAGAATTACTTGTTTAGCTGTAACAGTAAACTTTGTTAAACTCCCTATTTTATTAGTAGGCTTAGTTGGAATTACTTCTTGAAAATCTTCTGAAAGTATCTCAAACCCTGGTGGAATACCAAGATCAATCATTACCATATCAGCCGCCTTACTAGTGTTATTACGAATTGTAACTGTAGCCGTAGCAATATCATTTTGAGCTAATGTAGTACGATCATATTTAACATCAATGGAAAGAGGTTCTATGGGTACTACGTCGTTCTGACGACTCCAAGCACGATAGTAACGACCTACGATTTGATAAAGCATTGAA
The DNA here is from genome assembly GCA_023265235.1 of Blastocatellia bacterium. GTDB lineage: Bacteria > Acidobacteriota > Blastocatellia > Chloracidobacteriales > JADJPF01 > JADJPF01. The sequence continues at coordinate 194 of JAHFUF010000348.1, read as the reverse complement.
CCTTTCCCAGCAAAGCTTATGTCTAGCCTGTTACTACCAACTTGGGTATAAGGTTTAAGGTCAAATTGGTGCATAAGTTCATTATTGTCTTTATTTATCTGTAAGCTAGAAAGCTTTTGTCCGTTTATGCTAACAGAAATTGTTCCTTCAGTATCTCCACCACCAGCTTTTTGTTGTGAAAGTATAAAAGCTTT
>JAHFUF010000347.1 GCA_023265235.1 Blastocatellia bacterium | reverse complement strand
CATTCCTGCAAATATTAATCATCCAGAAAGCGAACCAATGATTATTGGGCGTAACTTCCTAGTAAAAATTAATGCTAACATTGGTAACTCTGCGGTAGCCTCTTCTATTGAAGAAGAAGTTGACAAAATGAAATGGTCTGTAAAATGGGGTGCTGATACAGTGATGGATCTTTCTACTGGAAAAAATATCAAAGAAACCAGAGAAGCAATACTGCGTAATTCTCCTGTCCCAATAGGAACTGTCCCAATTTATCAAGCTTTAGAAAAAGTTGATGGTAGGCCGGAAAAACTTAATATAGATATTTTTATGGAAACTTTAGTTGAACAAGCTGAACAAGGAGTAGACTATTTTACTATTCATTCTGGTGTACTGCTTAAGTATGTTCCACTTACCGCTAAACGAGTTACAGGAATAGTTTCTCGTGGTGGTTCAATTATGGCTAAATGGTGTTTAGCACATCATAAGGAAAACTTTCTTTATACAGAATTTGACCGTATTTGCGAGTTAATGAAAAAATACGACATTAGCTTTTCTTTAGGCGATGGATTACGTCCTGGGTCAATTGCTGATGCTAATGATGCAGCACAATTTGCTGAACTAGATACTTTAGGTGAATTAACAGAAATGGCTTGGAAGCATGATGTGCAGGTAATGATTGAAGGGCCTGGACATGTCCCTATGCATTTAATTAAAGAAAACGTAGACAGACAAATGAAGGTATGTCATGAAGCTCCTTTTTATACCCTAGGCCCGCTAGTTACTGATATTGCTCCAGGCTATGACCACCTTACGTCAGCAATTGGTGCTGCAATGATAGGCTGGTTTGGTACTGCAATGCTTTGTTATGTTACGCCAAAAGAACATTTGGGCTTGCCAAACAAAGAAGATGTTAAACAAGGAGTAATTGCTTATAAAATTGCTGCCCATGCAGCAGATTTAGCTAAAGGCCATCCAGGAGCGCGTGAGCGTGATGATGCACTTTCCAAAGCTAGGTTTGAGTTTCGCTGGCGAGATCAATTTAATTTATCCCTTGATCCAGAAACAGCCTTAGCCTATCACGATGAGACTTTACCAGCAGAAGGAGCAAAAGAAGCTCATTTTTGTTCAATGTGTGGGCCAAAGTTCTGCTCTATGAAAATTACTCAAGATGTTCGTGATTATGCAGCCCAAATAGGAATAAATGAGGAAGAAGCTTTAGAAGTAGGAATGAAAGAAAAAGCACAAGAATTTGTCGCGCTTACTCGTAGTAGTGGGCAATAAATTGTATAAAATATAACTTCTTATTTCTCAATTCTTTGAAGCCCTGTAAGGGCTTTTGATAATAGTCTTAGTTTGGAGACTTTAAATTAATGAAAGCTTTAGTTTTATCAGGTGGAAAAGGGACGCGTCTGCGTCCCTTAACACATACTTTACCTAAACAACTCCTACCAGTAGCAGCAAAGCCAATCCTTTATTTTGTAATGGAACAAATTAAAGAAGCAGGTATAACAGATGTAGGTGTGATTATCGCTCCAGAAACAGGAGATATGATCAGAGAATCCTTACGGGAAAATCCTTGGCAACATCGCTTTACTTTTATTATGCAAGATAAACCAATGGGGTTAGCCCATGCGGTAAAAATAGCCCAAGGTTTTCTTCAAGATGATTCTTTTCTAATGTATCTAGGCGATAACTTAATTGGTGAATCTGTTAAATCTTTTGTTGATACCTTTGTAAAAGAAAATCTTGATTCTATTATCTTGCTAAAAAGGGTTGCTGATCCACGCGCTTTTGGCGTTGCTGTAATCGATGAAGAAACTGGCAGAGTTTTAAGACTGATTGAAAAACCACAAAACCCTCCTTCGGATTTGGCTTTAGTAGGGGTTTATTTGTTTAACTCCTCAATACATTCCATTATTGCAGACTTAAAACCTTCTCTACGGGGTGAATTAGAAATTACTGACGCAATCCAAAATTTAGTTACTGCTCAAGGAAAAGTAAAAGCCCATATATTAGAAAAATGGTGGCTAGATACTGGGAAAAAAGACGATATCATCGAAGCTAATCGAATGGTTCTAGATGAATTTACCGAAAGAGATATTCGAGCTACTGTTGATAGTAACTCTACTATTGCTGGACGAGTTTTTATTGATTCAAACTCGCTAGTGGAAAATAGTATTATTCGCGGCCCTTCTAAAATAGGTAAAAACGTAGTAATTAGAAATGCTTACGTTGGCCCTTATACTAGTATTAGCGATGGTTGCTTAGTAGAAAACTCTTCTGTGGAATGCTCTGTAATTTTAGAAGATAGTAAAATAATTTCTGTTGATCTTTTAGACGAATCTCTAATAGGAAAGCAATCAATAGTCACTAAACATAAAGGGGTAAAGAAATCACTCAAGCTAATGGTTGGTGACGATGCCTTGGTAGAGCTACCATAAAATATCAAAATAACTAGGAGACTTTTAATGGCTATTTCAGTAACCAAACTAGCCTTACCAGAAGTGTTATTGATAGAACCAAACATTTTTCGTGATAGTCGAGGGTTTTTCTTAGAAGCCTACAACCAAAAGGAATTTGCACAGAATGGAATAGATATCCAATTTGTTCAAGATAATTTTTCTCATTCTATTAAAGGGGTTTTAAGAGGGCTACATTATCAAGCCTTCCCAATGGCACAAGGTAAGTTGGTTCGTTGTGTTGGTGGAGAAATCTTTGATGTAGCTGTTGATATTCGTCAGGGTTCTCCTAGCTTTGGTAAATGGGTGAGTGTGATTTTATCAGAGGAAAATCAGCATCAACTCTATATCCCACCAGGGTTTGCACATGGTTTTTGTGTACTCAGCGAACAAGCAGATGTTTTATATAAAGCTACAGATTTTTATGCCCCACATCTAGACCGTGGTATTGTTTGGAATGATCCTACTATCGCAATAAACTGGCCAGTTAAAACCCCATTAGTATCTGATAAAGACAATAAACTACCTTCGTTAGAGAATGCACAGGATTTGTTTGTCTACTAATGATTTTCACTATATTTTATAGTGATATTCTTTTTCTCGCTGGCAAAAACGTTGAGCTATGTTGGTTGATTAATATAAAATACTGTTTCGTAAATATGCGGTATTTTGAAGCTTTCGATGTCAAATTAAAACGTAGTCAAATTTGCGGAGCCAATAGTATTGATGATTTATTGTCATGTTGCTAGATATACTCAACCAAAATTTACTATTTACAACTGATCGGAAGAAAATAACTACAGCTAATAATGTTGAAATTGCCAGTAAGATCCCCCAAGTAGGACAAGTAGTATGTGTTCTAGCGAGAACTTATAGTTAGCCTAAAAATCTATTTACACAAAATAAGAAACAGCCTCCATCTATGCATTATTTGTGAAATGCTAGCACTAAGCTATTACAATTTACTTGAATATTAAAATTCTCTTAAGATGATTGCTTAATTCTATATTTTTGTAGCAAAGTAATTTATTTTTTAATTCTTCTATTTCTAATATTTGGTTGTAGAGATAATGTTCTTTAGTTTCTATGTCTTCTTCTATCTTTTCTTGTTTGTATATAAGCTCCGATTCTTTTTTTTCTATTTCTTTTTGAAGCAACAAAATTTCTTTATCATATTTATCTGCATTTTCTTGGTATTGTTTAGATAGAAATTTGTAAGTATTGTGCCAAGACTCTACTGTTGATTTTAACACTTGTTGATACGTTTGAACAAAAACTTGTCTTGCTTTTTCAAATTGTTGAGGTACCTTCTTCGATTCAGTTATTACTAAATTATATTCTTTACTATATTTTTCATTTATTTGCTCTATTGATTTTATGTTTTGTTGTTGAATATTGGTTTTTTCCAAAAAAAATATTTGTCTTTTTTCTGTAAAAATTTTTCATTTTCTGTTTTTTTCTGATTAGCTTCATTTTTAGCCTCACTTTCTTGTAAATTAATTTCTTCTTTTTTCTGAATATATGTTTGTTTTATTTTAGATTCTATATTTTTGTAATATTGATCATTGAAATACGACTCCAATCTCTTTTTCCACCTTAATGAAGCTAAAGCTTTTTTTCTCCAATTCCTTCTACTTTTACATGTCTGGGTCATGGGCATCAACTTAAAAAAGGTAAGTAGTTAATAATACAATAGTTATAAGAAATTAATCCACTGTTCAAAAGCTGAAAGTTTGGCGTTCAGTTTTTAGAACTTAAGTCTTTGAAAACAGTACTTTTGTTTCATTATTGAATTTTAACCGAGATCAGAAAGGGCTTATTTTTCTATATTTTACGCCCTTAACTTGATGCCAATGGGGTAAAACCCAACCTTTTGTTATTAGCAAGTTAAATCCAATCTGAATATTAACCCATTCTAAGCTTTAAGTCTTTTGTTGTTAATGATTTCTATCCAGGACTACTCTGGAATAATGGTAGAGCAACTGCTGTAGAAAACAATCATAATAGTTAAGCCTTGTATTTACAATAAGTTAAATCCAGCAGAATCTAAGGATATTCAATTACTCCACAAATAGCCAAGGTAACATTTTCCATTTGCTCACTAGAAACACTTCCTATTTTATAAACAAACCTTTGAATGTCTAAACCTCTTAATTGCAAAGTGTCAACAGAGGAAATTTTAGTAAGGTTGTTAGAACTATCTGGATCTAAGCGTACTTGCCAAAGGTCATTTCCAAAAGGCTTTTTCCAATCAGTTATTGGAGCAACTAACTTTAGTGGTAGTTTTCCAACACTATCAGAGCTAACAACTATTGCTGGTCTAGTCTTTTGAATTTCTGCTCCAATAGTAGGATCGAAATTAACTAGCCAGATTTCACCGCGTTTAGGATATAATTTAGTACTCAACTATATCTCCACTTTGCCAAAGCTCGCGCTCTTTTTGTGCTTCTGGTTCTTCGTAGTGGTTAGTTGCTTTCTCTGCCATTTCTCCTAATATGCGGCGGCGTTCGGTTAAAGGTAGCTTCATAAATTCACGGCGTTTTTCTAATGTCCATCCTGTGGCTTTTGTATTCTCTAAAGTCTGTATTGACATATTATTCCTTTCAGTAGCTTGCGATAAATCTAATTTACCTTCTACTACCATAACAGCAAAATTATTAAAGCAATAAACCTAACTTATTCCAGCTTAATCATATATGAATTACTACCTTAACCTTTGCTAATTAAGCCTGTATAGATTTTGTCTCCCAAAGCTTATCTATCTCTCCCATTGCGTTAGCAACGTACTCTCGTTTAATTGAGCATGAAATAACTCTGTCCCCATTTCTATCACAAGCGCGTTTTATATCTGCCTCTACATCTTGGAAACTCTTACCCCCTATAATGCTAAGTACAGCATCATAATGGCATTTTTCAGGTAAATAATTCATTAACAACCTATTGTCACTCCTAATTACCGCACAACCAGTGCTAGTACCAGTTTCTCTATTTATATTAATTAGGTAAGCTCTAGAGCTATCTCTCATCTCCCTTAAAAGCCTCTGGTTAATGGCCATATACCTTGTTCGCTTCTCATCATTTTCTCCAGCATTAGAGGCAAGTTCAAAAACTGTGTGATTATTTAGTAAAAAAACAGGTGACTCATTACTTTCATCAAAAGCAGTTAGGTAATAACGATAGGCACCCCAAGCTTCTTTTGAGCCTAAACCTTCCTCAATCTGAGTGAAGCTGTTCCTCTTGCTTGGATGTAAATGTTGCTTAGTAATCCAACCATCACTATCCATAAGCAAAGGTGTCCTTACTACTTGTTCATATATTTGCAAACCTTCTTTCTCTAAAGGGTTTTTAGACTGATACATTTGTTCTGCAATTTTTAATAAAGCCTCATCACGCATTTTTACACCTCCAAATACACCTCGACTCTTTTTTTCAAATTTAGGTACTTCACCAGTAGGAATAACCCAAATGCGACCATCAAGCTTATAGCCAAAAACCTCCTATTTTGTTAGCCGTTCCTTTATTGAAGCTTCAGCCAAACCAGTAAA
>JAHFUF010000014.1 GCA_023265235.1 Blastocatellia bacterium | reverse complement strand
CCCGGTTAGAGAGCGACAAAACAGTTTATTTTGTCACCCGAGAAGATTACCTAGAAGGGCTAAAACAAGAGACTTCTAGCCAATTAGAGGTCTTAGATAGTCGCCCTCTTTTACAACTGCGTTGGGAACATTTGTTTGGTAAAGAAAAAAAACCTGCTATGCACTTAGTTTTAGTGCGGAAAAAATAATAAATTTTTAGGCAAACTATTTTTAATTTCCAAAACGTCCAGGTGCTCGCATTGCGCGTTGCCCATTATTTAGCGTTTCATTTCTAATAGTTTGATTATAAAAACTATGCTTTGGTTCTAAAGTAGAACTGCTAGGAGTTAGCTGCTGTTGGTGGTTTTGTTTTGCCTCACGAGCACGGCGACTAAGCTCTCTGTTGTCATGTGCAAGATACACTAACAATGTTCGCCCTAAAAGCGAATACCCGTTAAATTTACTTATTGCGCTTTCTGCTTCGCTTTGACTACCCATCTCTACAAAGCCAAAACCTCGCGATTTGCCTGTTATACGATCAATTATTACCCTACTAGCGACGACTGTCCCTGCTTCAGCAAAAAGGGTAGAAAGGTCTTCTCCACAAGCGTTATAAGCAATATTGCCAATATAAAGTTTTGCTGTCACGGCTTTTCTCCTAACGTAAAATCTAACTTAAACTTAAAAGTAGCATGGATTTACTACTCACTAAAAGCTTACAAAATTAAGACTATGTAATTGATTTACTATGAATTTTGAGGGTGCCCTGGGAATTTATCTTAAGAACTTGTAGTTTGTAAATCAGGTTTTTAATGTATTTTAGTAGGGTTTTTCAGTAGTACTTAATTTGAAGGAAAAGATTTTTTTGCTACTTGTTCCTTTAACATCAATATTCCTGAAATCCGTTTATTTTCTAGATCTAGTAAATGTATATCGCTCTTCATCTTTTCAATAACATCTTGGTGTTTTTCTTGTGTACTTTTCATAGTAGCACGAAATTTTTCTTGTACCTGCTTGATTTCATTTTCTAACTTTTCATTACGGGTAATTAAAGAGTCTGCTTGAGCAGACTTGTTGGTTTGTTCGTCTAATTGGCTCTTTAATTCACTAGATTGAGCAACTAATTCTCTCATTCGGTAAATATGATAAAAACCTAAAGGTAGAGGTAAGATAAACCCTAGTGCTGCAAGTAACCCTAACCAAAAAATTTCATTTTCTAAGTGGACGATTTTGTTTTTACTATCTTTTATTTCTTGAGTAAGTTGAGTAGCACTAGTTGAGTTAACATTATTGGTATTTTGATTTGTTATTGCTTTTTGACTAGACTGTGCCAAAGCATCAGGGGTGATAGCAAGTAATATTAGTAAAAAAAATGTTAGTATTTTCATGCAAGTTTTATAGTATTTATATTAATTATTTGTTAATCATTATAGTATTAAATGCCTTACAAACAATAGTACAAATTTTTATCTGTACTATATAAAAAAATAAGAAAAACTTCATTGCTACTATTTAAGCCTTAATCTAAAATTCTATTTATCTTTAACCCTCACAATATTAAATCTATTTTACATATGAGGATCTATGCGTAATAAAAACCTATATATTTCTTTATCAAAACGTACTTTTTTGTTTTCTCTTTTAGTAATTTTAATGTTATTAGCTTTTTCAGAGCAAAATGTTAAATTACAAACCAACAATGTTTCCAAACCCAAAGTAGAAGAACTCAACAAAGCATTTTATCAAGTTCCTGCACAAAAATTACATAGTTTCACTATAGTCAAGGAACAAACCTTACTAGTAGCTACTAATTTAGGATTATTGGCGTATGATGGCAAAAGCTGGCAAAAAATACTATCAGAAGAAACTTTTTCTATCAAAGCCACTAATAATGGCCGTTTAATCGCTGGTACTCGTCTAGGAATAAACATCTCAAACGATAGTGGAAAGTCTTGGTATCTATCTAATCAAGGGCTAGTCGATGAACTGGTACCATTATCTATTGAATTAGCAGATCAGGACACACGAATTTATATTGGCACTGATCGCCATGGAATATTTCGCTCAGATGATAGCGGAGCAAACTGGACAGCGATCAACAATGGTTTACCTCCAGCTATTGGAATACACCCTTTTGAAGTAATTAAACGCCTTTCAATTTCTCCTACTAATTCTGAATTAGTGTTTGCATCTACTGAGGCGAGTGGGGTTTATTGGAGCAAAGATGCTGGCGATACTTGGCAAAAAGCTCTTTTGGATCTGCCTGGTGATTTTACCCATCGAGTTAACCCTCCTTTTGTTAGTTTTGAGCCAGATACTAATACAGTTTATGCTTTAGTTAATTTTCCTATTAACTCCCACCGATTAGAACATTCTATACATAAAAGCATTGATGGAGGCATTAGTTGGCAGCTAGTTGGTAAACTTCCTCCCAATCAAACTTTTTTTGATTTCTCTGTTGCTAACAATATTGCTAGTATTAAAGCAACTAAAGGTCTCCAGAACATAGACTTAGCTAGGTTGGTTGATGAAGAAAAAAGAAAATTTTTATCATCTAACTCAATTCCATCTAATTTGATTGTAATCCCTGGAACAGAGCCAGATTTTGAAAAAGATGATATTGCCATCCTACATGATAATGGTAATTTTACAGACTTCTTTGCTGGTGATTTAACGGCTGGCGGCCAAGAAGTAGCTAAACGTTTCTACCAGCGTCATGGCGATGAATATGATGTTCTAGTTACGTTTCTTGATCCTAATTACGGTTTTGCTTTTACAGGTGACTCTGTTGCTTATAATGTTCCAGTACAAAATCAAATTGGGGGGATTGGTAAACGTACAGGTATATTTAATGGTGGCCCATTAGGTTATGGCAGTAAAGTGCGGCTAACATCTTTTTGTAATCTAGGCAACCTAAGCCAATATCCTAGTAACCCTAATGATACATTTTTTATTACTAACACAACTCTAGATATATTAAGTCATGAAGTTGGTCATACTTGGTCAGCATTTTTCCGCTTTGATGATAATGGTGTAAGTAGCGATGAGCTTTTAGGCCGTCAGTTAGCACATTGGAGTTTTTTCTTTAATTCAAATTCTTCTGAACTAGAAGGAAATTCTTATCAAGATCTTGGCAATGGACAGTTTCGTATCAATGGAGCAACTTCCCGTTATAATGACTTTGAGCTTTATGCTATGGGTTTAATTAGCAGTGCGTCTTCTTCTTTTATTATCAGTAACCCTACAGCAATTGATCCTAAGCTCACAGATGGGGTAACAGAAATTGATATTACTCAAAAAGATGCTCGTACCCTTCCCCCTCTAGCAGCACCGGATTTTCCTGTTCTAACTGTAACAGGAACACGTAAAAATGTTTCCTTAGCAGATATAGTAAAAGTTGAAGGCTCAAGGGTGCCTGACAAAGAAACTAAAACCTTAAGAGTAGGTTTTGCTTTGATTGTGCCTACTGGTAGAGATCCAGAACAAGAGGCAATATCTAAATTAAGTAATATTCGTAGGGCTTGGCTAAAACAGTTTGGTTCAATTACTAATAATCGTGCGGTTGATGCAGCAGTTCCTTTTAGAGATGGCTCAGACAAAGTTGCTCCTAAAATTACGGTCAAAGGCCCAAATGGTGGCGATATAATACCATCAGGAGCAATTATTACTATTTCTTGGGATTCTACTGATCCTGGCGGTATTGCTAAACATGATATCCTTTTATCCTTAGATGGTGGAAAAAGTTATCCTGTAGAAATAGCAACTCTACTTAATGGCCAAACCCAGAAATTCAACTATAAAGTTCCAGAAGATCTATTTTCTACTGATGTACGAATTAAAGTAGTAGCTACTGACTATGCTGGTAATCAAGCAGAAGACACAACTGATAGTTCTTTCCAAATTGAAAAAGAAAACACTCCTCCAACAGTCATAGTAGGCAAACCCAATGGTGGAGAGCAGGTCTTAGCTGGTGCACCTTTCCTAATTACTTGGACTTCTACTGATAATGGTATGCTACAAAGCCATGATGTAAATGTCTCAGTAGATGGTGGAAAATCATTTCGTCCTATTTTTAGTGGGCTTCCTGGTCGTACTCAAAGCTTCTTATGGCAAGTCCCTCAAGACCTTTTAAGCAGTGATACGCGTATACAAGTAATAGCAAAAGACTCAGCAGGAAATACAGGCAGCGATATTTCTGACAAATCTTTTTCTGTTATTCAAAAAGATACTACTGCCCCTCAAGTTCAGCTACTTTCACCACTTGGCACAGATAAAGTGCAAGCAGGTGGAGCATTTAACATTACCTGGTCTAGTTCAGACAATGGCCAACTTGCTAGCCATGAACTACAACTATCTACTAATGGTGGCCAAAGCTTTGACTCTATAATAATTAGTGGTTTAAGCGGAGCAGCACGCAGTTTTGTTTGGCAAGTACCTAATATAGAAACCAGCACTGCTAGAGTAAAAATTATCGCTACAGACGCACAAAATAACACTAGTCAAGATGTTACTAGCCAAAATGTAATTATCACTAGACAAGATGTTACTTCACCAACCGTTAAAGTAATGTCTCCTAATGGTGGAGAAAGCTTACGTGCAGGTGAAAATATAATAATCACTTGGCAAAGCACTGATAATGTTGGGCTAATGTCCCAACGTGTTAGTCTTTCCTTAGATAGTGGTAACAATTTTTCTCTTCCTGTAGCAGAAGGTCTATCAGCTACAGCCGCTAGTCTTACTTTTAAGCTCCCAGATAATATTCAATCTACTAAAGCACGTATTCGAGTAGAAGCCACTGATGTTAACAATCTTACTGGTCGAGATATTTCTGATGCTGATTTTACTATTACAGGTAAAGATACTACCCCTCCACAAGTAACAGTAATTTCTCCTAATGGCAATGAAGTATTAGCCAGCAGCGATTCACTAAAAGTAACTTGGCGAACCTCTGACAATGTTGGTGTTGTCTCACAAGATATTCAAGTCTCTAGCGATGGCGGCTCAAACTACACAACACTTCAAACTGGTTTAGCAGGCAATGTTCAAGAATTTACGCTAAAGATTCCTACTATAAGTGAAAGAACAAAGGTAAAAATTATTGCTCGTGATGCTCAAAATAATGTTGGTTCAGATGATAGCGATGGGGTTTTTGCTGTTTTAGCCAAACCATCTATTAGCGATGCTAAGTATAACAACAATGTTAGGAAATTAATGATTTTTGCTACTACTATATCTGTTAATACTGAAGTAACAATTAATGGTAAAGTCATTCCTGGTTCTAAAAAGCTTAAAGCCAATACAGGAGTTTTGATCTTAAAGGGTAGTCTATCAGACTTAAACCTACGTTCTGGCGATAACATCTTAATGATAAAAGAACGTGGTTTAGTATCAGGAGCATTTAAGTTAAACCTGCCCTAAATATATCAATATAGTAAGGGTAGCCAATCAAGGCTACCCTTCTTGCTTGCTCCTAGGTAAATTTCGGCAAACTTACATATTTAGTAATTGTGTAAAAAAAATAAATTCTTTATAATTTTTTCTCCTACATTAAAATCCAAAATTAATTCCCAACAGAGGTAAATATGTTTCGGATTATTTTTGCTGCCTTAATTATTATGGGGTTTGCCTTTCAAATAATTGCAGAACAAACCCTTTCTCTAAACTGCCCGCTAGAAGTCAAAGACGTAAAGATCACTTTATCTGCTGTTACAAAAGTCCAATCATCCATCGATAGTATGGGAAATATGGGCGGTATGAGCGGTATGGGCGGTATGAGTAGTACAGGGAGTAGTGGAGACACAGGAACAAAAAGCCCTCTTTCTGCTAATAGTGAACAAAAACTAGTCTTTGTGATGAAGTCTAAAAACCTAGCATCTCAAGCTATATCAAATATTTATTGGGAATCTTGTTTTACTAATGCTAACAAAGAAATGGTAGTTAAAAGGTTTAACACCAATAAAAAGATCAAATCTAATTCTGAGGAAACTATTAAGGAAATTGTTATGGTAGATAATAAATCTACTCCTGCTACCACTAAAATAGGTATTCATGTTTCTAAAATAGAATATGAAGATAAAACTGTTTGGCAAGATAAGCCACAAACTGGAGATAATGTTTTTGTTTATGTAGAAGTAAAATTTGAAAAATAATTTAAGTAGTGGCAAATCTATGTGGTTGCCCTTCTTAGGTTTTTATATATCTATACCATCCATTTGTTCTCTCTTTTTCCCGCTAGCTTTTATTAAAATAGATTGTTCTTGCTGAATTGATTGTTGTTTACTGACGCTATGCCAATTTAACCATTCACTAGGAGCATCAAAAGTCTGTCCTCCATGAGTAGTAACGCGTGACCGAACCTGACACATTACTGGGGTGTTAATCCCTACACCTGTAACTATAACTTGCCCTTTAGTCAAAGCAGGTAGCTCTTCTAACATTTTTCGCCCAATATTTTCTACAGTAGAAACAATTGTATTTTGATCTATTGGGTTAACAATACGCATTATAAATTGTGTTTGACATTGACTAAGAACATCTTGATCTAATTTTCCTGGTCGTTGAGTAATTAGCCCAATACCTATGCCAAACTTACGCCCTTCAGACAAAATCTGTTTTAATACATTGGTAGAAACTACTGTAGCGTTAGCTGGTGCAAACCTATGTGCTTCTTCTAGTAAAACAAACACAGGGAAAGATAATTGATCATCTTGGTTGAGGTTAAGATTTTTTTGCGTTACCCAAGAAACTCTTGCCTCATTAACCCTTCTAAGTAGTGCTCCTGTAATAACTTGTTGTTCTTGTTGATCTATTTCATTAAGTTGTAGGACAGTGCATTGACCTGGGCGAAACAAGTCTGTTAATAAGTTATGTTCAACATCAGAAAAAATTTTACTTTGACCAAACCTAAAATCAAGCTTCCATAAAATTGCTTCTATTGTGTTTATATTAGATCCACCTTTTGAGTTTCCATCTTCATCATCATATTTCATTGCTAAAATTGCATCATAGAGATCGCGAAAACCATAGATTTTTTGTTTCCCAAAACGCCTTTCTACTTCATAAAACCCTCTATTTAAGTAGTAGTTTTGCTTGTCGGTCATTTCTGGTAACAAATACCGAATATCTGCCATTTTAAGAGTATTAAACCTTACTCGTACATGCTCTGGGAGAAAAATCTTTATTTGCGGTTTATAGCCCAAAGCTTGAAATTCTGGCAAAGCTTCTATTTCTCTCAAAGTGCTATATTCACCATGCGGATCGACAATTAAAATTGATGCTCGGTTGTTAGGGCGCAACAGTTCTTCAATCAAAACACTTGCTGTATAACTTTTCCCTGCTCCAGTACTAGCCAAAATTGCTAGGTGCGTGGCTACAACATCTTTAACAGAAAGCACTATAGGAACTTCGCCTAGTTCCCGAGTAAGTAAACTACCTATATGTGCAGCACCAGCATCACCAACCTGTTTTGGACTTAAAACTTTTGATAAAAGCTGATTTGAGGCTAAATAGACAGTCTGACCAGGTTTAGGAGGGATACGAGGATTAATAAAATCCCCAATTTTTTCATCATAATAACCAATAGTAGCAACAGTAATTTCATAAAGCTCACAAATAGACTCTAAGCCTATTAACTGTGCTATATCTTGAGGTGCAATATTAGGATCTGCTAAAAAATTATCTGGCAAGTTCCTAGTTAACCTACGACTAGTTATATTGCCAATAATAGATTGGTTATTAACTTGATAATAAACAAATTCGCCAACACGAGTTTGATCATTATCAGGGGTGATAAAAAAATATTCTTGAGGTTTTTCGCCTGGGCCTTTTACTGTACCTATTAAAATATCTACCATAATTTAAGTAAGAATAGTCCTATGTGGCTACCCTTCTTTTAAGTATATTTTAACCACTTAACTAACTCAGGAATATTTGGTCGTTTGCCATACATTAGAATACCTACACGATAGATTTTAGCTGCTAACCAAGAAAAACCTATAATTGTTACTATCATTAGAGCTATAGACAAAGCAATCTGCCAAAAAGGAGGAGTTTGTACAGCAATTCTTAAAAACATCAATATTGGGCCAAAAAAAGGTACAAGTGAAAGAGCTACTGAAGCATTGCCATTAGGATCACGAATAATTAAAGAGGAAAATATCGTTGCAACAATTAGTAGCATCATAATTGGCATTTGTACTGTTGCTGCGTCTTGTTCGCTGGAAACTATAGAACCAGCCAAGGCAAATAATGTGGCGTAAAGAAAATATCCTAAGAGAAAGTACAAAACAAAGTAAGCTAGTAATGACTTAGGTATGTCAGGCATAGACATCCCACCACTAGCTAAAGACATTGAAGCTAATATTCCTGGAAGAATTGCACCAAAAATGCTCCAAACAGCAAATTGAGTTAGTCCGACTAAACCTATACCTAATATCTTACCAAACATCAGTTGTAATGGCGACATTGAGGAAATTATTACTTCAACAATACGACTTTGTTTTTCCTCAACAATACCTCGTAAAACTGTAATCCCATAAATAATCAAAGTTGTGTACAAAATGATCATCATTATCAGACCAAGGAACATACTTTGTCCATTATCTTTTTTTGTACCAGTTTCTATTATTTTATTGGTTTTAATATCAATAGGTTTGTTTAATTCATTTATTCGGTTGATATCGAGTCCTGCTAGGCTCAACCTTTTTTCTACTATAGTGTCACTAGTAGCATCTTTTAATTGACGAATAGTACCTAGGTCAGAAACATTTTCAGCAAAAAACTCTGCTGAATAATCTTTATCTTCTTTTTTTATAACTAAATATCCATTTATGTCACGAGATTTAATTTCTTTGGCAAGTTTTTCTTGTAATTTCGGAAAAGTTGTTGGATCTTGAACAGCTATGGTTTTGACTATATATTGGCCATTACTCAGAGAATCTTTTTTATCACTTAAGCGTTTTTGTACAGATGCTAATAAATCAGTATCGTTGTCTAAGCTAATAATTGTAATGGTACGATCGCTAGTATCTAATTTTGTTACTATTAGTGGAGCAAGTATTAGAACAGCCATAAGCAATGGGCCGAGCAAAGTTCCAATAACAAACCATTTAGAAAGCACTCGTTCTAAATACTCCCGTTTAATAACTAGGAACATCTTATTCATTCTGTCCTACTTTCCTTATGAAAATCTCATTAAGAGATGGTTCCATTAGTTCAAAGCGATTAATATGGACTCCGCTATTAATGGCTTGTTTAAGTAATTCTTGGCTATTAGCACCATCAGCAAGTTCTATTTCTAAATGGCTAGCATATTGGGCAGTTTTCTTTACCAAGCTATTATTATTTAAGAAATTGCTTTCTCCTTCATAACTAAGAGCTATTTTATTACTAGAAAACCCCTTTTTAATTGCTTTTAAGTTTCCTGCTAATATTTTTTGAGACTTATTAATTAAACAAATATCGTCACATAGTTTTTCAACTTGTTCCATTACATGAGTAGAAAGAATAATTGTTGTACCATTAGCCTTTAGTTCGTGGATTACTTCTATTAAGATATTTGCATTAATAGGATCAAGCCCTGAAAAGGGTTCATCTAAAATAATTAGTTCTGGTTTATGTAGGACTGTGGCAATAAATTGAATTTTCTGTTGCATGCCTTTGGAGAGTTCTTCAGTTTTTTTATCTAACCAACTACTAATTTGCAATCGCTCTGCCCAATTATTAATTCTTTTATCTAATTCTTGTTTTGGAACACTTTTTAAGCCCCCTAAAAACCGTAGTTGTTCGACAACTTTCATTTTTTTATACAAGCCACGTTCTTCTGGTAAATAACCAATCCGCTCTTGCATTTTAGAGGTTAGCTGCTGTCCAAAAATCTTGACTTCTCCACTGTCTGGAAAAGTAATACTAACAATCATTCTAATCGTAGTAGTTTTACCTGCTCCATTAGGGCCTAACAGCCCAAAAACGGAACCTTGAGCAACATCTAAAGAAAGATTATTTACAGCCGTAAAATCACCAAAACTTTTTGTTACTGCTTTTATCTCTATAGCTTGTGTGGTAGACAAAATCACTCTCCTAACATAGAGGCAACATGTTCAAATAAATATAATTATTCTTCTTCCTTAGTAGAAACGGTTTGTTGTGGTTGTCTTATGATTATTTGGGATAAAGGGTTGATTCTTACTAAAGCATTTTTGATATTTTCGTCTTGTTGTAGAATATCTTGAGAAACTTGCATTTGTAGATGTTCAAGAAAACGATTGAATTCTTTTTGCATCTCATCCATTTTCTCACGCATATTAAGAATAATCCCTACGCCAGCGAGATTTACGCCCAAATCACGGGTAAGTTTCAAAATCAGCTCTAGTCTTTCCAGATCTTGTTCTGTATAAAACCTAGTATTACCTTCTGAACGTGATGGGGTTAATAGCCCTTCTCGTTCATAAAGTCTTAGTGTTTGTGCATGAATTTCATAGGTTTCAGCTACAACGCTGATAGTATAACCTTTAGTTTTTGGTTTTTTCTTTGTTGTCATAAGCTAAAACCCTATTCTAACCCCATTTCCGTTCTGGGGTTTTCTGGATTAAGTCGAGCATATTCTTTAAGAATTGATTTTGTGTCTTCGCTAATAATTTTTGGTAAAACAATTCGTACTTCTACATATTGGTCTCCACAAATATTACCTCTTAGTGAAGGAACGCCTTTTTCTCTTAAACGAAATTTTTGCCCTGATTGCGTTCCAGGAGGAATACGTAGTACTGCTTTTCCAGAAATTGTAGGGACTTCTATCTTTGCACCAATTGCTGCTTCTGGGACAGTAACAGGAATACTACAGTAAACATTATCGCCCTTACGGGTAAAATAAGGATGTTCTCCAACATTAGTAATAATATATAGATCGCCGGCTAGACCACCCATTTTACCTGCATTTCCCTTATTAGGAACACGCACTCTTGAACCGCTATCAACTCCAGCAGGAATACGAATTTTGACAGCTTCGGTTTTAGGCACTGTAGCTTTACCATTACAAACATTACAAGCTAGACGGCGTTTTCCTGTTCCCTGACAATCAGAACAGGGTGTCTTAAATTGTAATTTACCTGTTTGAGTAACTACTTTGCCTGTACCTTCACATCGATTACAGTTTTGCAATGCCCCGCCTAAATCCCCATTACCATTGCAACGGCCACATATTTCATCACGATTTAAATTAATACTACTAGTAAAACCCTGTACCGCTTGTTCAAAGCTTATTGACATTGAATATTCAATGTCTGTGCCTTTTTGCAGGTTTGGGTTATCACTAAAATTAGGTGACGGGCTAGTAGTATTAGCACTAGCATTAGCACGACGTGAAGAACCAAATAGCTCAGAAAAAATATCTCCAAAAGACCCTGAGCCAAAACCACCAAAGTCAAAACCGCCAAAACCAAACCCACCACTTCCTGGAGTAGCGTTTGGTATATTATCTGAGTAAGTGCCATAGCGATCATAAACTTCTCGCTTTTTAGCATCACCTAAAACTTCAAAGGCTTCTTGGATTTGTTTAAATTTTTCCTCAGCAGATTTATCACCAGGATTAACATCTGGGTGGTATTTTCTTGCTAGTCGCCTATAAGCCTTTTTAATTTCATCTTGGCTGGCACCACGTTCTACACCTAAAAGTTTATAATAGTCTTCTCGCGCCATAGCTTTACCTTTAATCTAACAAAACCTTTTGGACTACAAAATTCTATCTACTTATAAAACCCAGGGATAAACCCTGGGTTTTAGCTAATTACCAAATTAAAAATTTAGTTTTACTTCTTATCATCAACATCAACATACTCAGCATCAATAACATCGTCATCTTTAGGGTTGCGGCTGTTAGAACTACTCCCGCCACTACTAGCTGAAGCTGATTCTGCTTGTTCCCCTTGAGGAGGTTGACGATACATTTGCTCTGCAACTTTATGAGAAGCCTTTGTCAATTTTTCATAGAGAGCTTCTAATTCTGATGTGTTAGCGGTTTCTAATTTACCACGAACTTCAGAAACAATTCCTTCTAATTCTGTTACAGTAGCACTATCAATCTTCTCACGATTATCTTTAATTAGCTTTTCAGTAGAATAAGCCAAACTATCTAGCTTATTACGGGACTCAATTTGTTCGCGTCGTTCCTTATCAGAAGATGAATTAGAATCTGCTTCTCTAACCATGCGATCAATTTCATCTTTGCTTAAACCAGAACTAGCACTAATAGTGATCTTTTGCTCACGACCTGTACCTAAGTCTTTTGCTGATACGTTTACAATTCCATTAGCATCAATATCAAATGTTACTTCAACTTGTGGCATACCACGCGGTGCAGGAGGAATTCCAATTAAGTGAAACTTGCCTAAAGTTTTGTTATCCCTAGCCATTGAGCGTTCACCTTGTAAAACATGCACTTCTACAGAAGTTTGATTATCCGACGCTGTAGAAAATGTTTCGCTCTTACGAGTAGGAATAGTAGTGTTACGATCAATTAGCTTAGTCGACACACCACCCAAAGTCTCAATGCCTAAAGAAAGTGGGGTAACGTCAAGCAAAAGTAGGTCTTTAACATCACCAGCCAAAACACCTGCTTGAATTGCGGCACCTACAGCAACAACTTCATCAGGGTTTACGCCTTTGTGAGGTTCTTTATTAAAGAAATCTTTTACCATTTGTTGAATTTTAGGAATACGAGTAGAACCACCAACTAGTACTACTTCATCTACTTGACTAGTTTTTAATCCTGCGTCTGACAAAGCTAATTCACAAGGTTTAAGTGTACGACGTAGAAGATCATCTACTAAAGCTTCAAACTTAGCACGAGTAAGTTTCATTACTAGATGCTTTGGCCCACTTTGATCAGCAGTAATAAAGGGCAAATTGATTTCTGTTTCCATTGTTGAAGAAAGTTCAATCTTGGCTTTTTCTGCTGCTTCTTTTAAGCGTTGTAGTGCCATTTTATCATTGGAAAGGTCTATGCCTTGGTCTTTTTTAAATTCTTCAATGATCCATTTCATCAGGCGTTCATCAATATCATCACCACCTAAGTGGGTATCGCCATTAGTAGATTTTACTTCTACTACACCTTCGCCTACTTCTAGAACAGAAATATCAAAGGTACCACCACCAAAGTCAAACACAGCAATTGTTTCATTTTTCTTTTTATCTAGGCCATAAGCAAGAGCGGCGGCTGTAGGCTCATTAACAATACGCATTACTTCTAACCCAGCAATCTTACCAGCATCTTTTGTGGCCTGACGTTGTGCATCATTAAAATATGCTGGCACAGTTATAACAGCTTTTTCTACTTTTTGTCCTAAGTATTCTTCTGCGGCTGTTTTTAATTTTTGCAAAATCATTGCAGAAACTTCTGGAGGTGAGTATTCCTTACCACTAACTTGTACACGACAATCACCATTACCAGCAGATTTTACACTATAGGGAACTTGCTTAATTTCGCCGCCTACTTCTTCATAACGTCGTCCCATAAATCTTTTAATTGAGTAGACGGTGTTTTCTGGGTTAGTAACCGCTTGACGTTTAGCCACTTGTCCAACTAAACGTTGACCATCTTTAGTAAACCCTACTACTGAGGGTGTAGTTCGAGCACCTTCAGAATTAGCGATCACAGTAGGTGAACCGCCTTCCATAATAGCAACTACTGAATTAGTAGTGCCTAAGTCTATACCAATTATCTTACTCATAAGCTTTTGCCTCCAGGTAGCAGATTAACTAAGTTAACCTGCTAAATACTAACTAATAAAAATAGTAAAATTGCGATTTGGGCTAAAGGAATTTTAAGAATGATTAATGCCCAAATTATTAATAAAATTTTTGCTTCAAGTTGAGGCCAGTATACTTGTTGAGTGCTTTACTGTCAAGTTTTTTGTAGCCAGAGCTATCAACTTTCTTCCGGTTTAAAAACTGTCCTCTCTAATTTGTTAAAAAACACTTTTTCCATCCTCATTTTTGGAGGTCGCATGACCTACCTATCCTTGAAAGGGCGGCAGCAATCATTCTCGCAATCGTTTATGGAAAATTCATTTACAGCAATTAGCTGATGAAACTGGCCTACACATTTCTGTGTGTCACTTTTCTCCTGGCACAAGCAAATGGAATAATATTGAACATAGGATGTTTCCGGCAATTACTCAAAACCGGCGTAGTAGGCCATTAGTCAGCCATGAAGTGATTGTAAATTTGATTAGTAATACAACTACACAAACTGGTCTTCGTATTGAGGCAGATTTAGATGCCAATCTTTACCCAGTAGGTATTAAAGTTACTGATGATGAGTTGGCTCAAGTTTGTATTGAAACTCATTCTTTTCATGGGGAATGAAATTATACTATCGTTCCTAAAGTTTATTCAAATAAGTAAGTTATTTTGCGCAGTTCCTAAGTTCCTAAGTTCCTAAGTTCCTAAGTTCCTAAGTTCCTAAGTTCCTAAGTTCCTAAGTTCCTAAGTTCCTAAGTTCCTAAGTTCCTAAATGGTCATCAAATGAAAGATAACAAGCACTTTACTAAACCTGCTTTGCTTACTGGTTTAGGTGCTCTTTTTGCTTTTTAGACATTATTGAGCATTTTGACATTGATCATATCAGAAATCTTGCTAGTGTTTCTCTTCCTACTCCTTATCACATGAAGTGATTACTTGTGTTGAGGCTAATACGTAAAACTAGTGGCTTACCCTCTGTTGTATAGTTATAAATAGAACCAATCAAAAAAAGACTATGGCCTAAAGTATAACTGCGACGAACTAAAAAACGAGAGCGGAGGCTCATACTTATGGTGCTTACTGTAATTTTAAGACTTGAACATATTTACCTTCTTCAAAAGTAAACTTAAAAATGCCTTTGAAGCGAGTAACATCTGATATCCCACCACCAGTAGCAAGTGTTGGCATACGGTATTTAGAATCAAATTCTGAGTAATCTATAGTAGCAACTACACGTTCTAGTTTTTCTAGAATTTTATCAAAAGTCTTTAAGTTATGTAGACTTTCTATTTGAACTGTTAAAACTGCCCCTGTTTGAGCATTCACATAAACCTTGCCAGAGGCTAGGGTAAGATTACTAGCACCTGATTTTGGGCCAAAACGAAAGAGCTTTTCCCCTTTGTACTTTTCATTAGTATTAGGTAATTCTTCAAAGTCTAAGCTAGAAATTTTTTCTGGTAAGAGTGGAAAAAACAATAAATCTAAAAAAGCTCCTGACGCAAGCCCTGTACGTGCATTAGGATCAACCTTACCTTTAGACTTACCTTTATCATCTGTATCAGCAATTACTCGGTTATTAACAAGTAGTTTGCCAGTTTCATCAGGTGATGAGCTAGGTTCTACTTTTACAGTGGTTTCACGTAATTTTTCTAGTTTTCCGCTACTACCATCTTTTTCTTTTTTATAAAGCTCAATATGGGCACGTTGTTCATAACTACAACGATCCCGAAAAGTTAATGAAATATCTTGATTTCTTGCTGCTTTACAAATTAATTCTGGTGCATTACAGCTGCCCTCTGCTGAGACAGAAGTAGTTGGTATTTGTGCTAGCAAAAAAGCACAGACCAAAGTAAAAAATGACCACCAAGTTGCTTTCTTTATCATTGGAAAACACTCCTAAAAAAGATAATAATTACCAATAAAGATTAATACTTTTGTTAAACTGTTTATTGAAAGTAAATGTGAGTATTGCTTTGAGCTTGAAATTATAAGACTATTCACTAGCAAAGCAAACCCATATTTAGCGATATAATTTTCCCCTTCTTGGACGTTAGCTTACCAAAAAATGTTGCTAGCAATTTTTGACAAAGGAAAACCTATGAAAAGCAAGCTCTATTCTTTAGAACTAAGAATTGACCAACTACTAGCAGAATTAGAAAACTATTTTCGTATGCAAGGTCATCAAGTTCAAACTGTACCAATCGCTGGTGGACAGGTCTTACAAGCCTTAAAAGAAAGCACTTTGAGCGTCCTTACTGGTCAATCCTCTGCTCTTACAATCAAAATAATGCCTCATCAACAAGGAACATTGGTGGAAATAGGTGCTTCTAAATGGATTGACAAAGCCGCCGCAGGAGTAATTGGCTATGTATTACTACCGCCATTAATACTTTTCCCAATTATTGGTATGTATAACCAATATCGGCTCAGTGAAGAGGTCTGGCGAATTATTGATGCCTTTGCATCACGAGTACAAGCAGGCAGTAACCCTTCTTACACTCCTCCTTACACCCCTTCTGGATGGTCAGCAACAGAAGCACCACCTTCTTGGACAAACCAACCCCCTACTAACACAACACAAAATTGCCTTAATTGCAATGCTTGGCTTGCTCCTGGTTCAAGTTTTTGTTCCGGCTGTGGATCACAAGTCGCATCTATATCTGCTCCTATTTGTAGAAAATGTGGCACTACTAATTTACGTGGGGCAAGGTTTTGTTCTAGCTGTGGAGAAAAGTTTGAATAAACCCCTTTCATGTCAATAAATAACTAACAACTCTTAACAGGCAATAAGTTTCTCTGTTATAGTGCAGGGGAGTCTTCTTTTCAGAGGAAAAAGATATGAGCACCAGAGAAAATAACTTATATATTGGCATTATATTAGAAGGAGCAAAAATAAGAACGGCCTTAATTGATAGTACAGGCAATGTTTTATTAGAACAAACTGATCCAACATCGCAGCGTAAAACCGAAGAACTTACTTCCCAATTAATTGAATTAATACAAACTTTTAAGCAAAGAGCACCCCAATATGGACAGCTAGTAGCTGCTGGTGTGGGTGTACCTGGGTTAATTAACCTAAAAACCCATAAAATTGAAGTTTTGCCAAACCTACCACAAATCTCTACCACTACTCTTTGTGATGACATTATGCAAGCCACTGGCATGCAAGTAATTTTTGATAATGATGCTAATCTTGGGGCTTATGGCGAATGGCAATGTGGAGTAGCACAAGGTTATCAAAATGTTATCTATGTCACCATTGGCACTGGTATTGGCTCAGGTATTATACTTGATGGTCAAATGTGGCGCGGCACAACAGGGTTTGCTGGTGAACTTGGACACACTACAATCAATGTTGATGGAATAGAATGTGCCTGTGGTAATATTGGCTGTTTAGAAACAGTTGCCTCTGGGCCAAACATTGTTCGTAGAATGCAACAAAGGCTCTATCGTGATCGCACCTCTTCTTTAACTCGTTTCTTTATGCCGCGCGACCGAGAAATGACACATGAAGACATTGTACAAGCAGCGATTTCTGGTGATGAACTAGCTCAAGTAGTTTTTGAGCGTACAGGCCATTACCTAGGAATTGCTCTAGGTGGACTAATAAACCTGTTAAACCCTGAAATGGTAATTTTTGGTGGTAGCATAATGGCAGTAGGAAATATCTTGCTAAAACCAATTATTGCAGAAACAAAACAACGAGCCTTTGGGCCTTGTTTTGATAATTGCCAAATAGTCGCGGCTCAATTAGGCCCTTTGTCTGGTGTAATTGGAGCAGCAATTCTAGCAAGAGATAGTTTTAAATAAACTGCCCTATGATTTTAATTAAGGAGTATTTGAATTAACCCTCATCATGATTTTAAGCAACATTCGTAATTTTTCTATTATCGCACATATTGACCATGGTAAATCTACTTTAGCTGACCGATTACTAGAGCATACAGGCGCGTTATCTCATCGTGAGATGTCTGAGCAGGTTTTAGATGCTATGGACTTGGAACGAGAACGCGGCATTACTATTAAAGCACATGCTGTACGTCTTAACTATCGTGCCCAAAATGGTCAGGACTATATTCTTAATTTAATTGATACTCCTGGACATGTGGACTTTTCCTATGAAGTTTCTCGCTCGCTTTCTGCTTGTGAAGGGGTGCTTTTAATAGTAGACGCATCCCAAGGCGTAGAAGCACAAACACTTGCTAATGCCCATTTAGCAATTAATAACAACCTAGAATTAATTCCAGTAATTAACAAAGTTGACCTACCATCGGCTGAACCAGATAAAGTCAAAGAACAAATTGAACATATAGTTGGCATAGATGCTAGCCAATCTGTTTTAGCTAGTGCCAAAACTGGACTAGGAACAGAAGAAATTTTAGAAGCAATTGTAAATCGTATCCCCGCGCCTAAAGGTAGTCCTGACGCCCCTCTAAAGGCATTAATTTTTGACTCTTGGTTTGATAATTATCGTGGTGTAATTGTAATGATGCGTATTCTTGATGGTGAAATTCGCCCTGGAATGAAAATACGCTTTATGGAAACTAACCGTGAATATCTAGTAGAAGCCTTAGGCGTGCTTACTCCAAAATTGAAAGAAATTAAAGCCCTAAGTGCAGGAGAAGTAGGCTTTTTAATTTCTAATATCAAGACCGTTGCAGATGTCCAAATCGGTGACACCGTGACTGATAGCACAAACCCAACTCAAGAACCCTTCCCAGGGTTCCAAGAAATTAAACCAATGGTTTTTTCTGGCCTCTATCCTGTAGAAAGCGATAAATACGAAGAACTACGCGACGCACTAGAAAAACTTCGCTTAAATGATTCTTCTTTCTTTTATGAGCCTGAAACCTCACTAGCCTTAGGATTTGGCTATCGCTGTGGCTTTCTAGGACTGCTTCATATGGAAGTGGTTCAAGAGCGTTTAGAAAGAGAGTTCTCTCTTGAGCTAATTACTACTGCACCTTCAGTACGGTATCGTATTACAACTACTGCTGATGAGGTTTTAGAAATAGACAGCCCTGCTAAACTACCAGATCCTGCTCGTATTGCTAAAATGGAAGAACCAATTATTACAGCAACAATCATGACTAACGACGATTACCTGGGGCCAATCTTAAAGCTATTAGAAGAAAAACGTGGCGTACAAAAGGGGTTTGAGTACATTACAACAACTAGGGTAATGCTTACTTATGATGTACCATTAAATGAAGTCGTGTTAGATTTCTATGATAGGCTTAAGTCGGTTTCTCGTGGTTATGCTTCGTTAGATTATCACCTAGCCGGTTATCAAGAATCTAAGTTAGTTAAACTAGATGTTCTAGTTTCTGGTGAACCTGTTGACGCACTTTCTTTAATTGTCCATAGCGAAGGAGCAGTAATTCGTGGTAGAGCATTAGTTTCTAAAATGAAAGAACTTATCCCACGACAACTCTTTGAAGTACCAATTCAAGCAGCAATTGGTAATAAGGTTATTGCACGAGAAACAGTTAAGTCAATGGGTAAAAATGTCTTAGCTAAGTGCTATGGTGGAGATATTACTCGCAAAAAGAAACTCTTAGAAAAACAAAAAGAAGGCAAAAAGCGCATGAAGAAAATCGGTCGTGTAGAAATTCCCCAAGAAGCCTTTTTAGCTGTACTCAGAGTAGACGAAACTTAACATTTAACCCTAAATGCTTAACATTTAGGGTTTGGTATTTTGAGCCTGAAAAAATATATTTATGCCATCAACAGAAGCGTTTAATACTAAAGAATTACCTGTTTTCCCTTTATCTATAGTGCTTTTTCCTGGTGCCTTGCTTCCATTGCATATTTTTGAAGAACGATATAAGCAAATGATGAAAGACTCTTTAGCTAGTGATAAGCTATTTGGTCTCACCTATTTAGCAGAAAATGAAACTTGGCCTCCTCCAGTTGGACGAATAGGTGGAATGGCTCAAATTATGGCGGTAGTCCCTTTAGATGGTGGTAGAATGAACATTCTTACCGTAGGAACAACTAGGTATCGTACTATTAGGTATATAGAAACCGAACCTTACTTAAAAGCAGAGGTAGAGCTTATTCAAGATCAAAACGATGATTATGATACAACTACTTTGATGGCAGAAGTAAAAAAGCTTTATATTCGTGCTGCTGATGCATTAAAAGCCTTAAACGACGAGCAAACCCTACCATCTGATTTACCTGACAGCCCTGAAGACTTTTCTTTTGCTGTCGCGGCAGTTTTGCAATTACCATTAGAGAAAAAACAACCTCTTTTAGAGCTACGTTCTAGCGGACAAAGACTAACAAAACTACGCCACCACCTTTCCTCGATTATTGAAGATTATGAATATCGTGCCAAAATTCACACCAAAGCTAAAAGTAATGGACACGGTTCGCCTAAAGTGTTGGATAGTTTGAAGAAAGAATAGAATCGTTTTAAGATTTAAATCAAATTTAACTATATATAATACTCTAACTATATGCTATGCATTGGAAGGTGGGTATGGAATCCATAGAGACTAAGCACCTAAAATTGCGCCAATGGAGTGAAAGTGACTTCAAAGACTTTGCGCAGTATTACGCAGATGAAGATAACGCCAGATATGTCGGTGGTCAAAAGGATCCCGATCAAGCATGGCGCCATATGGCATTACAAGTCGGCCATTGGAAGCTTAAGGGCTTTGGATACTGGGCTGTAGATGAAAAGGACACTAACAAATTTGTTGGTTGTGTCGGTCTATGGCAATCCCCTGGCTGGCCTGAGCTAGAACTTGGCTATTGGCTGGTCAAAGAGCATCAAGGAAAAGGCTATGCACTTGAAGCATGCCTGCGATGCATAGATTATGCGCGCGAGGTTCTTAACGCTAGTTCATTAGTGAGCTATATAGACCCCCGTAATGAGCCATCAATACGGCTGGCAAAGCGATTGGGTGCTGTGTATGAGAACACAATCGAATTAGCAAGTTATGGTTCTCACTGTGTATTTCGACACTTCTAGGTTTTGTGGCATTGGGGAACTTGTAGTCTTTGATCTATCATTTGGGATCTAAAGAGTGCCCCTGTATAGCGTATAGTTGAAGCATGTGTGCTACACAATGTTTACCATCAGGGCTTTAACCACTTTATGAAGTAGAAGTATCCGATACATTTTCATTAACCAAAGTTACCAATGATTAACAAAAGCAATTCCCTAACAGCTTGAGAACAGGGAAAAGGGAGTATCATCCAAAGCAAGAGACAAATTCTTAAGGAAAATGCCCCTCGCGCCGTTTAAGTCACGGTCGATAGTAAGACCGCACTCACACTTAAGTACAG
>JAHFUF010000346.1 GCA_023265235.1 Blastocatellia bacterium | reverse complement strand
ATATAGGTGATTAGACCTACAGTTTCACCATTTTCTAACTCTACGCCTTCATAAAGTTTTTGGGCTACCTGCATGGTTTTACGTACTGGGAAATACAATTTTCTTGCTGCTTCCTGTTGTAATTTACTAGTGATAAAAGGAGGAACAGGGTTTCGTTTTCTTTCTTTAGTAGTAATTGAACTAATAACAAAATTTTCTTTTATTGCTTCATCAACAATGCTTTGAGCTTCTTGAGTGTTAGTAATATGAATTTCGGTCTTTCGAGGTTTATCAAAGTCGCCTGTTTTTACTATTTTTTCAGTTACTTTATAGAGTTTTGCATCAAAAGATGGCGACTTACCTGCAAGTAGGTTTGCAGTAACTGTCCAATACTCTGTTGATTTAAAGCTGAGTATTTCCCGTTCACGTTCTGAAACAAGCCTTAGAGCTACTGACTGAACTCTGCCAGCGGAGAGTTTTCCACCAACTTTACGACAAAGTAGCGGACTAATTTCATAACCCACTAAGCGATCTAAGACCCTGCGAGCTTGTTGAGCGTCTACTTTGTTAGAGTTAATTTGGCCAGAATGCTTAAAGGCATCAATTATTGCGTCCTTGGTAATTTCATTAAACAAAACACGATAAACAGGTTTTTTGCTACGCCCAGCCAACTCTTCTTTGAGGTGTTGACAAATCGCCTCACCTTCGCGATCTGGATCAGCCGCTAAATAGATAGCATCGGCATCTTTGGCGGCTGATTTTAAGTCGCTAACAATTTTTTTGTTATTCCTCTTTTTTGAATCAGGAATAACTTGGTAGGTTGGTTCAAAATTATTTTCGACATCAACCCCTAAACCTTTTTCTGGTAAATCTTTAATATGACCTATTGAAGCCATAACTCTATATTCTTTACCTAAGTACTTATTTATGGTTTTTGCTTTTGAAGGTGATTCAACTACAACTAATTTTGTCATATCTAATTTTTTATAAGTAACGAAAATATTTCAATTTAGGATAGCTTAACAAAGTTTTTTCCTGGTAATTGCTTGATCTTATCCTTAATCTCTAGTTCTAACAAAGTAGCTAAAAGCTGTGAAGGCATAAGTTTAGAAGCAAATCCAATTTCGTCTATATGACGAGTTTGATCAAATTTCATCAGATCGTAAACCTTCTGTTCATTTTCAGAAAGCGGCGTTTGCGGAAATAATTCCGCCTGAACTGATTTTTCGACATAGGCTTTATCTAAAAGCCTAGCTTTTATCCCTAAAGGTAATTCCTCAACTACATCTTGCCAATGTTGGACTAACTTTGCCCCATCTTTAATTAAATAGTTGGGTCCAAAAGAATTAGCAGAAGTAATATTACCAGGGATTGCAAAAACTTCTCGGTTTTGTTCCATTGCTAGACGTGCAGTAATTAAGGAACCAGATCTTTCTGCTGCTTCTACTACTAACACACCCAAGCACATTCCTGCAATAATTCGATTTCGGAAAGGAAAATTTTGTGGTAGTGGCGGTGCACCTAAAGGCAGTTCTGACAATATCCCTCCAAACTCTTGAAGTTCTATGGCTAGTAGAGAATTTTCCTTTGGATAAACTTGATCTATTCCATTTCCCATTACTGCTAAAGTTTGCCCTTTAGCTTTAATAGCACTACGATGAGCTATAGTGTCTATTCCACGCGCTAAACCTGATACAATGGTTATTCCCCTACTAGCAAGGTCATTTGTTAGCATTTCTGCTGCATATTGTCCATAGGTAGAACACCTTCTAGCACCAATAACTCCTATAGTTGGTTGTAATAGAGCTAAATCTAATTTGCCCTTTGCATATAAAACCAAAGGGGGATCACAAATTTCCTTTAGTAGTTTTGGGTATTCTTCATCTGCTAATGCAATAACAGTTGCTTGTAGTTCTTCTAGGCGTTTAAGCTCTGTTTCAGCCTGAGCAAAAGTTTCTCTTGATAATATTGTTTCTACTATATCGTCTTTTAATTTAAAGCTTGTTAAAGCGTTTCGGTTTGCTCGAAAAATCTCTCCTGGGTTTCCCCATTTTTGTAACATTTGATATAGAGTACGGGCACCCAATCCAGGAATAAGATTTAATGCTATCCAGTCTTGGATATCATGTCGCATAAAATCCCTTTCTTACAGAGGGAAAAACCGGCGAATGAAGATAACACGCCATTTTCCTCTTGGTCAACCTTAAGTTGTTAATTTTTTTGTGGTATACACTAGTGCTTAGAGCACCAGGCATTAGGTATTAATATTGAGTTTAAGTCGTTGGCTGATGTTGGTGAGCGTGATAGGAACTACGTACTAAAGGGCCAGATTCAACATAACGAAAGCCTATTTCCAATCCAAACTGTTTAAGTTCAGCAAATTCCTCAGGAGAGTAAAAACGTTCTACAGGTAAATGACTTTTTGTAGGTCTTAAGTATTGCCCTAGGGTCAAAATATCGCAGCCCATTTCCCGTAAATCGCGTACTGCTTCTTGTAACTCCTCCATAGTTTCACCTAGTCCACACATAATGCCAGACTTAGTTAACACAGGATAGGAAGAGGTTCGATAAGTGCCTGCACGACGGATTAACTCCATAGTTTGTTGATAATTAGCATCTGGTCTTACACGTCGATAAAGCCTAGGAACAGTTTCTGTATTATGGTTTAAGACATCTGGAGCAGCTTGCATAACTTTATCGAGTGCCTCCCAATTGCCTTGAAAATCAGGAATTAGCACTTCAATTTTACATTCAGGATTTAGCTTTCGTACCCAATTTATTGTTTCAACAAAGTGACCTGAACCACCATCATCAAGGTCATCCCTATTTACTGAAGTGATTACAGCATGTTGGAGTCCAAGTTTTTTTACTGCTTCTGCTACATGTAGAGGTTCTTCTGGGTCTGTTAAACGAGGAGCACCTTTAGTAACAGCACAAAAACCACAATGACGAGTGCAAATGTCCCCTAAAATCATAAATGTTGCAGTACGATTACTAAAGCATTCAAAAATATTAGGGCATCTTGCTTCCTGACAAACTGTGTGTAAACTCAGGTCTTCCACCATATGACGGACAGATTGAAAGTTTGCATCACCAGTAATGCGGATTTTTAGCCAAGGGGGTTTTGGGCCAATGGGTGCACTACGACTGGTAAAACCACTCTTTAACTTGTCGTTTGTTACTACATCTGTTTCTGGGGAAAAAATAGGTAAGCTTTTTCTTAAGTTACTCATAATTTTCAATTATAAGCAACAAAACCACTTGTGCAACTAAACAAAGCACTAAATTGGATTAGAGCCAATCTGCTAAAATGCTCTTAAAATAAACATCAGTCTACATTTATAAGAGATGTATTTTTTCTAACTTTCCGGCGATATAGGGTTTTAGGCAGGTTCCGCATTCCAATTAACACTCTTTTAACAGTCTCCAATACTATCTAACACTGTTAAAAGTTTGGGGCATGTTCCAAAAAAATTGATCTAGAGAAAGTAGTTTTTTGGAACACGACCAAGAATAGACATAAAAACATACTTAATAGTTTTTATGATGCATCTGTAGTTCCTTGGCTTTCATCTATAAGCTTTTTCTTGATAGGAGGTAAGTTTTCAAAACGTACTGCCCCTGCTTTAATCTCTTCCAAAGCAATTCGGGCTGTATTTTTAGAAGCTACATAAATTCTAGGCTTTTGTCCGCTTCGTAATTCACGACAACGTTTTGCTGCAATACTGACAAGTTTAAATTTGCTATCTATAAATTCTTGATATTTTTGCATCATTAACCCTCAACTAAATTAATCCCATTATTTAAGATAATGTTGGAGACATCATACACGATCACTACTTTTTTTACTGCTAGAGATAGTAGCTAGACATATATACTTATTTACTAAAAACTCATTAGCTAGGTTTTTAGCTAGGTTTATTGTACTAATACATTTGCTTGGCGATAATATTCAGCTGCTTGTGTTGGTTGCCCTATTTCCTCATAAATTTCCCCTATATGCTTCATTACCAAAGCCTCTTTAGAGTGATCGCAGCTTTTTTGGCTAACTTTTAAGGCTTGCTTTAAGAAACTAAGTGCATCTTGAGGTTGATTAACTTGGCAATAAACCATTGCTAGGCTATTAAGAGCAATTATTTCTCCTTGTGCGTCCCCGATCTCTCTATAGGCTTTTAAGGCTTCTTTATAGCAAGAAATCGCTAAAGAACAACGGCTATCTTCTACGTAAATTTCCCCTAAACTATGCAGTGCAATCGCCTCACCATTACGCTCATGAAAACGCCTATGTAGATCTAGTGAGTAGCGATGTAGATCCGTCTTTAGCCGTTTGGTCAAAGTTGGAAAACCAAGTGCAGCAGTACTAGCAGTAGTTTGTGCTTCGCCTAAACCATCGCCTACTTCTCTATAGATGGTAGATGCTTGCTCATAAAGATAATAAGCTTCATCCATATCACGTTGAGTGCCATTTTTAAAATGCCAAGCACGACTGTAAAGCTCTTGGGCTTGGGCACGTTTGCGGTCATCTAAAGTAGCATTTCGCTTAACTGGCAAAGCTAGAGTATATCTAGCATCTGCCCCACGAGTAGATAACACTTCTATTTGCAATATATAACGACCCTGACTAGGAGAAACACCTCGCCAGCATTCAGGCCCGTAAGCACCACTATAACTATCGACTACTGCAATATTCTTTCCTTCTGCACTAGCAATAGTCATTCTTACATCTGCTCCTTCTTGCTGACAAAGGATTTCTATATATTCCCCCTTAGCTACTTCAATATCATAAAGATGCTTAGGGTTTTCACCTGTTTGTAAACATGAGAGAGCAATATTAATAGGTTGGTCTAATACTAATAGGGTAGGTTGTTGAGCATTTATAGTAGTATTTATAAAAAATATTACTAGGAGTAAGGCCAAAGTTCGCCAATAGGTAGACACTGATCTTCTAGATCGCATAATCCCCCTTTCACCAGACGAAACAATAACAGCGCTAATGGTTATTTATTAATTATTAATTAATAATAGGTTAAGTTGAAATTTTAGTTTACAGACTATTTTTTGGGGCAGTTTCAATGTTAAGATTTAACAGAAAAAACTGCAACTACTACTAGAAAATAATTTCAATTTTTTTGGGGTGTTTATGCCTAAAGGCCATAAAGCTGCTAAGTTATTAGGAAAAGTTTTTGCAAAAAAATATTTACTTGAGTCCCTGATTGGTGAAGGTGGGTTTGGTGCGGTTTTTTCTGCCCAAAATATTGAGACTAACCAAAAATATGCTCTTAAAGTCCTGTTTATAAAACTTGATTCTATATTAGATCAGGAAAAGGATTTACAGTATTTTCAACGCGAAGCAGGCATTTTATCGCTTGTTCAACACCCTAATATTGTAAGTGTTTTTGAAATAGGGGTTTCTCAAGAAGACCTACCTTATTTAGTTATGGAGTTAGTTGAAGGAAAATTGCTTAGCGATTTGCTTAAAAATGAAGGAAGATTTTCTTTATCTCGTTTAGTAAGAATTATTTCCCAGCTTTGTCAAGCAGTGTCAGCAATTCACAAACAGGGTATTATTCACCGTGACTTAAAACCAGAAAATATTATTATTAGCGGTGAAGGTGAAAATGAGGTTGTTAAGCTTTTGGATTTTGGCTTAGCTAAATTAGTTCGTGGTGAAAAAGATGACAAATGGCTACGTACATTAACAGGCCATGGTCAAATTCATGGCACAATTTTCTACATGTCTCCAGAACAATGCGAAGGGAAAAAATTAAATGAGCGTACTGACATTTACAGCTTGGGCATTTTAGCCTATGAATTACTCACAGGACAACCTCCTTTTTGTGGTGATTTCCCATTATCAGTAATGATATTACATTTAGAGTCTCCTCCTCCGCCTCTTAGATCCTCACGCCCTGATCTTACTGTAGATATAGAAATTGCGATTCTTAAAACCTTAGAAAAAGCCCCTTCTAATCGTTATGTTAGCGTGCTTGAGTTTGCTGAAGCTTTAGAATCTGCGGCTATGTCTGCTGATAATAATTCTTTA
>JAHFUF010000345.1 GCA_023265235.1 Blastocatellia bacterium | reverse complement strand
AATCTGACACTGTAGTACGATTACGCGGAGGAACTAACTGGTAGAGCATTTCTGTAAGATTACGAAAATCTACTAGAATATAATAAACAAACAATGGGATTAAAATTAAATTTAGGACACTAGCAGTAAGGCTACCAACCTGTAATAAACTTTCTTTAATAAACCCAACTATAGGTTCTGTTATTGCTGCGGGATCTTGAGTAAATTCAGAAAACCTTTGAGAAATTTTTTCAAACACAATTGGGTTTCGATCGTGTAAAGTATCTAATTTTGGGCGCACCCAATTAGCAACGGATTTGGCAGTGCTAGGAAGTTGGGCAATAACATCACCTAACTGTGTCCAAAACTGAGGAAGAAAAACAAATAGCAATACTGATAGAGCTAAAACCATTACAAGTAATGCTAATATTGTTGAATTAGACCGCGAAAGGCGATAAGACTCAAACCTTTCTACTAGAGGTTCTAAGAGGTAAGCGACAGCTAGAGAAATCAGTAAAGGAACAAAAACAGGCGCAATAATATGTCCTAATTGTTGGACAGTCCCAATAACCATATAACCTAGCAGTAAAAAAGCCAAGCAAGTTAATAAAAGAGGAAACAACTTTGGCCATTTGGTTTTGCTATCTGATATCCTTAGGTTTTGTGTAGGTGGTCGCATCACTACCCCCTTTGTGTTTGGCGATATGCAATTAGCTCTTGGTTAACAAAATAAATATAATGTAGTCCAGAAAAAATTATCATCACTAAATCTAACCAATAAAAGCCTATTAGGTACTCAGTATAGCGTTTAATACTATTAGTAATAAGAAAAGCAAGTACTGTAGTCAATAATAGCACTGTGTTTAACTTACCAGGTTTAGATGGCTTAAAATCGCTAAACCCTGTTAAATGACGAATACTTAAAGCTACTATAAGAATACCTATATCTCTTATGATAATAGCAACGGTTAACCATATTGGTAATGGTTGATAGCCTTTATCTGGTAAAGTTAATACTAGACAAGTAATAGTAAGCAATAGCTTATCAGCAATAGGATCAAGCCACTGCCCTAGTTGACTTTGTTGATTAAGTCGTCTGGCTAAAAAGCCATCAAACCCATCACTAATACCAGCAATAAAAAAAACTATTAAAGCCAAAGTAAAATTTAGATCTAAGATAGCCCAAACAAAAACAGGTATTAATAAAATACGAAGCAAGGTTAATAAATTTGGGATTGTAAGGTTTGTTTTGTTTACTAACAATTTGTTTTAGCCTAGATTATTTAGCGTAGATTATTTTAATTTATCTTAGTTTATTTTAGTTTATTTGTTTAGCATAGGGATCTTAATCCCTTTATTTTCTGCTACTTCAATAGCTTCATCATAGCCAGCATCAACATGGCGTGCAACACCTATACCTGGATCATTAGTAAGTACACGGTTTAGCCGTTTTGCGGCTTCGGGCGTACCATCAGCAACGCTAACTTGTCCAGCATGCAAACTATAACCAATTCCTACTCCACCACCATGATGAAATGATACCCAACTTGCTCCAGAAGCAGTATTTAAAAGAGCATTTAGAATAGGCCAATCAGAAATAGCATCTGAACCATCTTTCATTGCTTCAGTTTCACGAAAAGGTGACGCAACCGATCCACAATCTAGGTGATCTCGTCCAATTACAATTGGCGCGTCTAGTTTACCTTTTTTTACTAGATCATTCATTGCTTCAGCAAACATCGCTCGTTCACCATAACCAAGCCAACAAATCCGTGCAGGCAGCCCTTGAAAAGCAATCCGTTCTTTTGCTAGCTTAAGCCAACGGTCTAGTGCTTTATTATCAGGAAATAATTCTAAAGCTAGATCATCTGTGCGACGAATATCAGCAGGGTTCCCTGATAAAGCTACCCAACGAAATGGCCCTTTCCCTTCACAAAAAAGCGGTCTTATATATTCTGGGACAAAACCAGGGATATTAAAGGCATCTGCTACACCTTGTTCTTTAGCTTGGGCACGAATGTTGTTACCATAGTCAAAAGTCACAGCACCCATTTTTTGTAGGGTTAACATTGCCTCAACATGTTTAGCCATAGCCTCTTGAGAGCATTTTATATATTCACTAGGGTTTTCTCTTCTTAGGCTAAAAGCGTCATCAAGCGTTAAGCCATTAGGAACATAACCATTTAAAGCATCATGAGCACTAGTTTGATCTGTAAGCACATCAGGAACAACCCCACGCCGTGCTAGTTCTGGTAATACATCTGCACAATTACCTACTAAACCAATTGAAAGAGCATTTCCTTTTTGCTTTGCTCTTAAAACTAAATCCAATGCTTCATCCAAAGAATAGGAAATTTGGTCACAGTAACGAGATTCAATGCGCTTTTCAATACGACTTGGGTCAACATCAATGCCTAAAAAAGCTGCTCCATTCATCACCGCAGCCAGAGGTTGAGCACCACCCATTCCACCAATTCCACCAGAAACTACTAGTCTACCTTGAAGGCTACCACCAAAATGTTTGTCTGCTACTGAAGCAAAAGTTTCAAAAGTACCTTGGACAATCCCTTGTGTACCAATATAAATCCAGCTTCCTGCTGTCATTTGTCCATACATCATTAAGCCCATTTTTTCTAGCCTATAAAACTCATCCCAGTTTGCCCAATTACCTACTAAATTAGAATTAGCAATTAACACTCTAGGAGCATATTCATGAGTACGAAAAACTGCTACAGGCTTACCTGATTGTACTAAGAGGGTTTCATCGTTTTCTAACTCAGTCAAAGTACGGATGATTGCATTGTAACAAGCCCAATTACGAGCAGCTTTACCAACCCCACCGTAGACAATCAAGTCCTCTGGTCGTTCAGCTACTTTTGGATCAAGATTATTCATCAACATCCTCATAGCAGCTTCTTGATGCCAACCCTTACATTGAAGTTTATTGCCGTGTGGTGCGTGAATCTCTTGCATTTATGTTAATTCCTTCTAGTAAATTTATTTAGTGATGGTTATTTGTTAACTTAGGAATGGTTTCTAGTCGTTAGTCGCTAGTCGCTAGTCGCTAGTAATTAGTTTAACATCTAGTAGGTTAATAATACTTTCTATTACCTCAAAATCTGTAAAAGCAACTTTGTCTAGCACCTCTTGCACACTAGCATGTGCTCCAACAGCAAAAAGTACTATTGCATCAACATTAGAAATACCCGACTGAACAGCCTTTTCTGTTCCAGGGCTTAGCTGAGCATCTAAGCCAGAAGAAAATTTAGTACGCAGCATTTCAAACTCATCCATTTGTCTATAGCCTTCTAGAAGCAAGTTTTCCATTCTATCTTTAATTAGATGTTTAACTGAACATTGTTTAGTCTCAAAGGTAAAACTACCTTGTTCTAGGCTCAAACTACGAAAGAAGGCTTTTAATCCATTACTTTTTCCATAAGCAGCATTTATTATATTACCTTCATTAAAATAAATATGTACTGTATCCTGAGTACTATTAATTACTAGCTCACCACTTTTGCGATTATTATTAATAATATGTAGTATATCTGGTAAACCAACCTCTGCTAACTGCCCTTGTAATGCACCTGCTGAGCAACGTCCATATTGTGATTCTTCTACTAAACGACTGACACGTAGCTGTAACTCACGTATAGAAAAAGGTTTACTCAAGTACTCACTCGCGCCTTGTTCAAGTCCTTCAATTTTATCTTCTATGCGACTTTTAGCAGTAAGAAAAAGAAATGGTATCCTTTTAAGTTCTTCAGTAGCTCGTATTTTGTTTAGCAACTGCATACCATCCATTATTGGCATCATATAATCAGAAATTATTAAGTCTGGTTGCTCTTTTATTGCTGTTTCATAGCCTTTATTACCATCATAAGCAAATATTATTTGATAGTCTCTTTCCAATGCTGCTTGTAGTACTTCTCTTGTCAGAGGTTCATCTTCTACAACTAAAACCTTTGCTTGCTGGATTAATGGTTTTGTTGTTAGGTAACTACTTGTATCCTCTCCTGAACCTTTACTTTTTTTGATGATGGACTGCATTATTTGCTGCAAGTCTTTTGCTTTACTACTAGCACCTTCCTCAGTCCTACTTTTCTTAAGTATTGCTTGAACTCTTAGTTGAATTCCTAGTTTAGGTCTATCTTTAGAAACTTTAGTATCAAAGCCTAATCTAAAATCATCAATTTCACTCCATTTACCAGACTCAGAAATAATAAACATAAAAGGAATAGAGCAAGTAGATTCATTATCAATAATAGTCTTAAATAGAGCGTCGATAGGTTCTGGTTCCTCTGTATAATCAACAATTACCAAGGCAGGCATTAATTGTTCAATCTGTTCAAGAGTTGGTACGGGTTCTGTTTTCATTTCTGCTGCTACAGTGGCTAACACTTCGCTAATTACAGTAAGAAGCGATTCATCGCGTACCGCCACCAGAATTGTCTTCATTATTATTAAACCCCAAAGAATTAAGTATTGGTCAAGTAAATAGAGGAAAATTAACCTCTATATTACGGCAAGCTTTTATCATAGACAAACCAATTCAGCTTATTTTATCAATTTTTCCATCTATAACTACTTGTAAAAATACTCACTTCGGCGTTATTGCTAAATTATATCATTAAAGGAAAATTACTATGATTAAAACACAGGGTCTCTCAGCAGTAGAATTAGGAAAGTATGGGGAAAATCTAGCTAAAGAATTCTTAAAAAATCAAGGTTATAAAATAGTGGTAACTAATTTTAGTATTCGCCTAGGGCGAAGCCTTTCAGGGCGTCCTATCACTGGAGAAATAGACATTATTGCTTATGATCAAGAAATACTTTGCTTTGTTGAGGTTAAAACTCGTAGTACAGACTTTTTAGCACCAGAAAAAGCCGTCGACCTAGCCAAACAACGCCAGCTAAGCCGTGTTGCTAAACGATATAAAGAAATCTTTCAACTCCCTTATGAGCCTAGTCGTTTTGATGTAGTCGCAATTTTACTTACAGGCCCTAACGCTGATATTCGGCTAGAAAAAGATTTCTTCTTACCAATATCAAAATATTATTATTCTTGGCAACGATTTTTTGTGAAAAACTAATTTGGGATAGTACCAACAGTTTCTGCTACCTTTTCTTGCCACTTTGCAATTCTGTACAAGCACTTGATAACTGCGTTAAAACTCAAGCAAGGTAATCTGCGCTGAAAGTGGGTTATGCACCATGACAAAACTGCTCTCGCTGCACACATCGTCAAAGCCAAAGCCATAAGCTTTCCCGTCCATGCTGAATTCGTGAAGGGTTTTGGCGTATAGATTAACTGGTTCACCCTGGTAAAAGTCTGCAACATTGCAATCTGGCAAGCTGGAACTGAGCAACAGCGTTGAACGCATAAAGGCAGCCTGCAAAGCAGCCCGAATAACACTAGCCTTTGCATTGTCTACTGTAGGCATAGG
The DNA here is from genome assembly GCA_023265235.1 of Blastocatellia bacterium. Taxonomy (GTDB): domain Bacteria; phylum Acidobacteriota; class Blastocatellia; order Chloracidobacteriales; family JADJPF01; genus JADJPF01. The sequence continues at coordinate 597 of JAHFUF010000345.1, read as the reverse complement.
CCCTGAGGTATAAACCATAAAGCTATTAGGTTTGGGGAAGGTAATCGTTCCGTCAGTGCTACTGGTGAAAACCAGATTGCCTTGGCTAACCTGGCCGGTGAATATGACATTCTCGGCTGTGGCTGTCAAGGTCTCAGTCGTGTACTTCGCCCATACCTGATTGATGTAATTATCGAGTTGGTCGTATGGAAACAACTGATCAAATTCCATTCCATGATAGGGCGAGATAGCGCGGTAATCCTCGCCTGTTGCTGCATTAGAAACGACCAGCTTATTCCACGGCGCAGGAGCTTGTTTGAGCGCGTTGAAAATCTTGTGCCGAAACCCGCCACTGCTAAAACCGCCCACAAGTGTTACTGGTTGTCCGTTGGGGTCAAAGCCTGTCAAGGAAAAAGCGAAGGGCAGCCCGAACATATCCACCTGCGTAATATTGCCACCCAGTGTCATATCGGTGGCGTTCACTTCCCAAGTGAATTCTGCCCAATCAAACATCGTCTGGAAGTTCGAACCCTGCACCCAACCGGCTGGCGCACTTGGAATACCATTCTCCTGAACCAAAACATTCAGCTTCTTGTCAAATGAAAAGAAAATCCTCAT
>JAHFUF010000344.1 GCA_023265235.1 Blastocatellia bacterium | reverse complement strand
CCAATTTGAAAATTGACCTATAAACTAGCGAAATTGAGTCCATATGTTGTGTGTAGTTCAACAGTCTTACACAATATGTAGCCATCAAAATTGGCTTCTAAAATTTTGGCGAAGGTATTGTTAGTAATAATCAGTTTTTTATTAGTAAAGAGGAGCTAATTTTATGATGCCAAACTACTTACCTGAACCATTACCTCGTTTTCGTGCTATTTATGAAGCACTTTATAGCGAACAAGGTTGGGGTGGAGGTGAAACAAATTCACTAAGGTTTGCTGCTGTTGCTGCGGTGTCTTGTTCTGGCGAACCAGCAGAAGTGGCACTAAAAATTAGAACTGTAGCTGATGAAATCAAAACCAAAGTAGGTTGGTTTGGTGATTTGAGGTCGTCTTTACGTTTTATTGTTAGTGCAATGTTGATAATGAATGAGGATAATGTATCAGATTTTTTGGAAGAAACTAAACGAGTACATGCAATGTTTAGGGCTGCAAAGCTAAGAAATGGCGGTATTTATGAAACTATGGCCATTTTGATTATGAGGCTTAGTTTTTTCAAAGCACCAATACAAATGGAGGCTTTAGAACGATTTAAAAACATCTATGAGCAAATGAAAAAATATCATTGGTGGTTAACTGGCCCAGATGATTTTCCTGCATGTGCAATTTTAGTAACACAAAAAGAATCACCAGAACAAATAGGACTTATTATTGAAAAAATTTATCAAGAGTTAAAATTTAGAGAATTTACTCCTGGAGAATACTTGCAAACAGCCGCTAATATTCTTTACCTAACGCACACACAGCCAGTTGAGATTGCAGAACGTTATAGTAACTTAGCTACAGCTTTTCGTCGTGTTGGAGTGCAAATGTGGCAAAGTGATTATGATGAATTAGCAATTTTATCATTTTTAGAAAGTCCTCCAGATTTCATTGTGGAAAAACTATTAGATTATCGAGAAAAAGTAAAAACTCTACGTCCTAAACCAGATTCTACTCTCACCTTTAACTTAGCCGCCAGCATAACATTTTTAGAACTAATTCGACTAAATAAAAAACTTAAAACAATTACTGATGTAAAAGCATTACTAGATATGCAAGCTATTATTAATGCGGCAGCGGCAGCAGCAGCGGCAGCAGCAGGTTAAAACGAGTTATTATAAGCATTCTGTGATCAAAAATTAATTTGTTAAAGAGTACAATTTCTCTTGTCTTAGCAACATAGGGTAAAGTGTTGCTAAGTATTGAGGAAAAAGGTATATTTCCTAAAACCCCGTATTGTCTGCAATCAAGGAGACACTCATGCTAAAGAAAATAGTTTTATTTATATGTATAGGTCTATTACTTAGTCTATCTGTTTATAGTGATGGAAGTAGCAATTCGCAAGCAGTTGTTTCTTTGCCAGGACAAATACAAATAAATAACAATGTTGTTTTTAACACTAATGGCCAATATGGGTTTGTCGCTACATACCGTCGCCCTGATGGTAGCTCAGATAATGAAGTCTATAGTTTTAATACTTCTACAGGACAAATAGTTGATAGTAAACAAGTAGCTTTTTCTCCTACTGCAATTGCTAGAGATAGTTTTGGCACAATGGTAGTCGCAGGCTCAGCCATTACTTCTTCTCCAACAGCAGAACTTCATATCTTGCAAACAGATCAACAAGGACGATTTTCCCCAGACAGTTGTGTCTCTAATATTTCTGTTCCTATGACAGGGTTTGGCGATTTTATGCCTAATCAGGTTGCTATTAGTGATTTAGGCTATGGGATATTTTCTAATAAAGCAAATATCTATGTTTTTAGTACAAAAAATACCTTAAATCATAGCTGTGGGGAAATACTTAATGTTTCAGAAATAGTTAGCCCAGAAAACTATCGAACTAATAATCAGCTTATTAATATTGATTTTAGTAAAAATAATAACACTCTATCCGTAGTTTGGCGTAAGAGTAATGAGACTTTTAGTATTCTGCTTTATAAGCTAACTAACAACGGAAGTCTATTACCTATTGAAGTAAACCCTGCTAATCAAATAACCAACGAGGTAGTATTACCACCAGGGGAAATTATTGCCAAAGGAAGTAATGTTGCTTTTGATGATACTGATAGTGAAATTTATTTTGTTTCTAGTTCAACAGGAACAATTTATAGTTGCAACATTCATTCAACAGGGGGAGTCATAGAAAAGGCTCGCTATCAGTTATTTGCTGATGGAGCAATTCAAGCATCGCTTACTAGTCCTCGTAATATTTCTTATCGTAATGTCCAACTTGCTGGTGGTTCGCAACCAATTCTTTATATTAGCCGTCCATTAGGCATTAGCCGTCCACTAGGGAAAAAACCAAATGCCATTGTTACTGTCAGAATTAGTGATGCTTCTTTAGTATCTGCTAAAATGTTTGAAGAAGAAAGTACTATGAATACAATAATAAGTTCTACTGGAACAACATCTTATGTTGTTATGAGTGAAGGCCATATTTACCGTTTTGACACTTTAACAGGCGAAACCACTCCTTTACAAAGTCTCTCTGATCGTGTCTTAAACATTTATTTACAAGAGCAAACAGGTTTATTAGCTGTTACTAGTATGAGTGAGTCTTCTGGTAGCGTGAATTTAATGCAAGCAGAATAGTGTAAAATTACGATTGCGTGTCTATTTTTATGAGCACACAACATAATTCAACCCCTTGGTATAAATCTTTTGATAAACCTAACAAACGTGAACAACCACGTTGGCTTTCTACTATCATAGCCCAAGCAGAGGCTTCTTTTGAATGCGGTGAATACCAAGAATTAATTCAATTAATAGAAAATACTCTTACTCAAAAAATAGGAGATATCGAACAAGAAATAATACTAAGATGTTTACTTAATGAAGCATTGTGTGAGCTAAGTTTTTATGATGAAGCCGCTACAATAGTAGAGGCTTATGAAACACAACTGTCTTCTTTACCCAATAAGTTAAAAGCAGAGTTTTTACTAAGAATTGGAGCCACTTCTAGTTGGCGGGCACAGTACCCAAAAGCAATTGCCAAGCTAAATGAAGCAGTATTGCTTTTTACAGTCCTAGGTGATCGTGAAGGTATTACTCGTGGATATTTTGAACTCTCTTTGCTTTATATAAATATCAATGAATATGCTATTGCACGAGATTACTTAAATCGTGCTTACACTGAAGCAGAACACCTAGCAAATCGCCGACTTACAGCCCAAATTTTCTTGCGCTTAGGCATGGTAGATCATTATGAAGGTGATTTTACTATTGCTAAGTCTCATTATAACAATGGGTTAAAATTAGTAGAGGGAACAAAGGCTTATCGCTTGCTTGGTTCTTTACAAATGAACTTGGCTAACACCTTGTTTTTAGAACAGCGCGGTTCAGCACAGCAAATCATTACTCTTTATGAACATGCATTAGAAAATTTTAGATTACTTAACAATTCTCATTTTATTGCACACTGTTACAATAATTTAGGCGACTGTTTACTTCGTTTTGGAATGTGGGAAAAAGCCCAAATGTTTCTTACTCAAGCTATAGAGTTAGCTCGCAGTGCTAACTATAGCCATAGCGAAAGCTTAGCCTTAATTACTTTGGCAGAATTAAAACTACGATGTGGCGATTTGGCTGGTGCTAGACGCTTACTTACACCAGCAATTAAAATTGCTGAGCAGACAGATAAAAGCGTACTTGCCTATGCAAAAAGGGTTTATGGCTATACTTACCCTGCTGGTAATCCAGCAGCACTAAAGTCTTTTAATTCCTCTTTACAACTAGCCAATGCCGTAGGGGATCATAATGAAATTACTTTTTCCCTTTTAGCTTTGGTTGAGTATTATTACGCTCGACAAGAATATGACCAAGCACGTAACTTCTTAAAACAAACACAAGAAAGATTAAATCATAAACCTTCCCCATATATTTCTGGGTTTGCTCAACGTATGACAGGAATTCTTAAATCTTTGGAAGGAGCATTGCCTGAAGCTACCCAGCATATTAATGCCTCTATCTCTATTTTTACTACAGTAAGCGATCGTTATGAATTAGGAAGGAGCCATTTAGAATTAGCACAAACACTAATCTATGAGGAAAATTTTGACACTGCAAGTACACATATTGCTCAAGCCCAAGAAATATTGTTTGAGTTAAAAGCACAACCAGAAATTGCTCGTGCTGAGCGTATGAAAGAGTATTTAGCCGAACTCCAGCTTGCAAGTATTACTAATAAAGCCACTAGCTCTACTACAGAAAAAATATCTGAACTCGCTTTGTTTAAGCGACTCTCTGAGGCTTGTATTACCCAAGAAATTCTTTTGGAAGAATTTGCCGCAATTACTTTTGAGACTTTTCCTCTACATCGTTTGCTAATTTTCTCTCCAGTTACAGAAACACAAGCTTTCTTAATTGTTCATGGCTGTTCTCAAACAGAAGCCGTCCAACTACGTAATCGAATTACAGCGTCAGATAAAAAGTGGCTAGACAGTGGTAAGTTAATTAAGCTGTTAGGCCGTCATTATCGGGATGTCTATATTTATTCTGAAACAAAGTCAGGGGCTTTTTCTTACACAGAACAAGAACGCTGGGAAATGTTTTTAGAATTCTTAAAGTTAGGACTGGAAAATTGCGCACTACGTACTTCAGGACAAGTTAAACCTGTTATTAGTGTGTTGCCTCAAAGCCTTGATGCTCCAAGTACCTTAATTCAAGGGTTTGTTTATTCTAGCCCTATAATATGTAAAGTTATAGAGCATATTAAGAAAATTCGCACATCAGATGTAACTGTCCTGATTTATGGTGAGTCTGGGACAGGAAAAGAGTTAATAGCTCGTGCTATTCATGCAGAAAGTGCCCGTTGTGAAGGTGCTTTTGTCGCGTTTAATTGTACCGCTACACCAAGAGAATTAATAGAAAGTCAGCTTTTTGGGCATCGCCGAGGCTCTTTTACTGGTGCTACAAGTAATTATTTGGGTGTAATTCGCACTGCTAAAGGCGGCACGCTCTTTTTAGATGAAATAGGAGATCTTAGCTTAGATATGCAGCCTAAGTTGCTTAGGTTCTTAGAAGCAGGCGAAATTCAACCCCTAGGAGAAGGACGACCATTAAAGGTAGATGTAAGAGTAATTGCTGCTACCAACGCAGATTTAGGACGTTCTGTAACCGAGCGACGGTTTCGTGAGGATCTCTACCATAGGTTAAATATTATTCGTATCCATATTCCTCCACTAAGAGAACGTGCAGAAGAAATCCCTATGTTGTTGCGGTACTATCTAAATCATTTTTCTACTCGTTATGGTGATAAACAAGTTACTTTTTCAGAAGCTACAATCAACGCTTTTCAACAATATCACTGGCCAGGGAATGTCCGTCAATTACGTAATGAAATAGAAAGGTTACTTACTTATTCTGGAAAGGGAGATGTTATCTCAGTAAGTGATCTCTCTTCAGATATTCGCCAACAAGTTAGTTTAAGTGTCGTTCCTACATCAACAAAGACCACTATTAACATTCCAGAATCGTCTACAAAAGTTGTAGATATGTTTCGTGACACACCAAAAAAACTACGAGACGTTGTGAGGCCAGTAGAAAAAGAACTAATCCTAGCTTCATTTAAGCGTAATCGAGGTAATTTTAGCAAAGTGGCTAAAGAACTAGGCATATCTCGACGAGGCTTGAAGCTAAAAATAGACAGCCTTGATGTCGAAGGTTTAATATTTAAAACAAGCAAAAACCTGTAGGTGTAGTCCTAATCCTATTCTAGCCAATTAGCTAAATCTTTCTCAGTGCTAAAATCAAACAAAGCTTCTCCTAATTCTTCCAGCCTTTCTAATGATAGCTCTTCTATCTTATTTTGTATTTCCAAAGCAACAACACCAAACCGCTTTTTCACTTGACGTAAGATTAGGACTAGCCCTTCTTCTTTTTTTCCTTGTTGTAAACCTTGTTGTAAACCTTGTTGTAAACCTTGTTGGATACCATCTTCCATCCAAGAAGTAACAATTTGCATAACTTGCTCCTTTTCTGTAGGAATAATTTGGTCAAT